>JAUVSB010000077.1 GCA_030597275.1 Gammaproteobacteria bacterium | reverse complement strand
CATAGAGTATTACAGGACCATACTCAGAAGCAGGCTAGACCTCCCTGCACACATCATGAGTCAGGCAAATGACAGACCTGCTTTCTGCATTGCAATACGATTTCATGCAAAACGCCTTGATGGGTAGTTTGCTGCTGTCACTAATGTGTGCGATTACCGGTACCTTTATAGTCATCAAAAGGCTGGTTTTTCTCAGTGGTGGTATTTCTCATGGTGCTTTTGCCGGCCTCGGTGCTGCCTACTACCTTGGTATCAATCCTCTGCTCGGTGCCATGTTCTTTGCTGTAGCGTCTGCTGTCGCTATCAGCCGGGTAATCCTCAGACAGAGTCAACCGGCAGATGCAACGATTGGTATATTCTGGGCAACAGGCATGGCAACAGGCGTTTTGTTTGTTTTTATTACACCAGGTTATGCCCCTGATTTAATGCCTTATCTTTTTGGCGATATTCTTACAATCAGTCACCAGCAATTAATCTGGATGGTGATTTTTAGTGTTTTAAGTTTACTGCTCACGGTGCTGTTATTCCGTCAGCTTGTCGCTGTCAGCTTCGACGATGAATTTGCCCGGCTACGTGGTTTGCCAGTGATCACAATAATGATCTTATTGATGGTGATGAACAGTGTGGCCATCGTTATGATGATACAGGCTGTAGGCATTATTCTTGTTATGGCACTGCTGACGATCCCTCCATTGATCGGCCTGACACTGGCTGCTGATATAAGGCGTGTGATGTTCTTTGCATTTGTCAGCGCTTTATTTATAACTGTTGGTGGACTGATCCTGTCATTTCTACTTGACCTGCCAAGTGGCCCCGCGATTGTGTTGCTAGGTGCAAGCTTGCTGATGACTGTTAAGCTTTCAAAAAGATTACTAAGCCGAGCTTCGGCTTAGTAAGGTTCGGTTAGTTTTCAGGCCAGTAAAATTTAGAAAGGTTGTTTAATGGTTTTGGGTCTGTCAGATGGTAGTCAACCAGTACAGGCAATACAAAGCGATTAACTACATACTCGAAACTTGCGCCACCACCACGCTCTCCCAGCGGGCAATCGGGATCACGGCCTAATGATATGATCTTTCCTTCACCCGGGGGAAGTTCTGCCAAAAGGCTGCTCTTGCAAATAATGAGGTCCTCATCTGAGGTGATGGGCAGTTTACGAACAAAATAGGAAGTAAACTTGTATCCGAGCATACCGGAAGCACTGATATCAGCAGGACCATTATTCATCACAAGGAACTCCAGATTCGGTCCATTAAAGCTGGTTCTGGCAATTTCGAGATCAGTTTGTATCTCATCTTTTCCCTGTCCGCTCAGAGCCTGGTCAAAACTGACGAAATTAGGTAATAATTCAATTTCTTTTGTTTCGGCAAGAACATCGCCATTCAGTGAGGAGACTTGTAAACGATAAATACCAAAAACAGTGCCATCATCTGGCACCTGCCAGGTGAATTGTCCATCGCTAGCGGCAACAGGTTTATCGTTAAGTTTTACTATTTTGTTGCTGCTGCTTTCCAGTAATACTAAGTTGAGAAACAGATCTAGTCTCTTTTTGAAATTATCTGGCCAGACAACCTTCACCTGTTGTTCACCGCGGAAGGATGCGCCGCTGACAGGTGCAACCAGCATGGGTGTTTTGACAGGTTCTTTGCGGCTTATCTGAAATGTTCTTTTACTGGAAACAACTTCGTTATTTTCAGTGCTGATAAGAAGAACATACTCACCGGCCTTTTGTGAGGAGAAGTCGACAGAATACTGACCATCATTATTGGTGATAAAACGCAGAATTTTCTCTTTTGTTTTGCTGTTGCTGACAGAAATGCGCACTCGATTGCCGATGTCACCATGTGTTTCCCAGCTAACGACAAGCTTATTACTGTCAGGTAAATGCTCATTTTTAGCCGGGCGGGTAATGATGATTTCTGGTTCTGGTTCTGTCGCTGATTGCATTGAGCTATTTGTAGCAGTGGACACTACTCGAAAAGGCCGGGTATGATTGTCTCTAATATCCGTTTCTTTAATTTTGCCTTCGATATCAACCATAGCCAGAAACAGGCCTGTTGTTGACAGTTGATCCTCAGGCCAACGGGTACTGATTGTGACAGTTTCGCCTGCTTTCAATGCTTTTACCGGTTGCCGAATTAGCCAGAGATTTCCCTGGCTGGCCTGTAATAATTGCACACCCAGAGTGAATGGTTTCGACTGAGTGGTCTGACTATTATTGGTAATATAGAAGCGAACCTGTCCATCGCTCGTATAATGTACGCCAGAGATTGTTTCTATATAGACTACAAGGTTTGCCCTGTCTGCCTGGCTGGAACTTTTCTCTGGAGCTGCTGCAGTCTTACCGGTTCTTTCCGCAGGCCGCACAATAAGGGTTTTACTCAACAGGTTATTCCTGTTGGATTTTTCGTCTATTTCTCCATCAGGGTTGATGAGTAAAAGAATGTCTTTTTTTCCCTCACTCCTTGGCAGAAAGTCTGTTTCAATATTGGCATGACTACCTGCTGCAATATTCATCCTAATATCATCGCCATAAGGCTGGCCATTAATAAATAGTCGAATTTTTGCATTGTCTGCCTGCACCGAACCAGTATTGGAGATTCTGCTTATAATACGAATTTTTTGACCGAGCCTGGGTGAGGCTATGTTGAAGTCTATCGATACTGCTTCAAGGTCTGGTTTTTCCGATGCTGTATCATTCTTTGAAGTTTTATCATCAGAATTACTGGAAAATTCCTTAGTTGTCATGCCGCCTGGAAGAGAAAGAATGGCTAGCTGACGAGAGACTTCATCACTATTGCCATTCTTACCTTCAATATCCACTACAACCCGGAACTGGTACCTGCCTTCAGGTGAGTCTTTGAAACTAAATTCTGTTTTTGCTATTCCTGCCGGACTAAAGCTTGTAATGGTTTGCTTACCGATTTCTTTTTTGTCAAGATAATAACGAACTTGCAGTTTTTCCTTACGTAAGGAAGGTGGGGCGCTTATTGTAACGCTGGCACTAATTTCTTCACCAAGATAGGCGACGCTGCGGCTCAGAGAAAATTGCTCAATTTTAATTTTCTCATTCTCAGCAGCGGTGACAGCTGATGCTGTCATGACTAACATGAGTAGCAGGCATGCCTGAGACAGTGCAGTAATTATTCCTACGATGCTATATATCTTTCGCTTGTACATTCTTAATCAGGTGTTATTGATGCAAATAAACTATTATACAAAATATGGATGCTCCTTGTGTGACGAGGGGCTGTCAATATTACGCAGATTTCCTGAAATTGATGTAAATATAGTTGATGTTGAGGATGATGTTGAAAAATATCACTCTTATCTTCTGCGTATTCCTGTTATTTCATATGATAACGGAGAGAAAGAGTTGGGGTGGCCGTTTGATGAAAATGATATCGAAACGATAGTTTCAGGTTTCAAGTGTTAAGTTCCAAGATCCAAGTAAAATCAAAAAAATTAAATTTCGTTGAATTTTATATTATTTATTTTCCTTTATTCCCTGTCTTCACTGCGTCCTTTGTTGTTAATTAGTCCTGGAACTTGGATCTTGGATCTTTTTTTACAAAGTCTTTCCTGCAGAAATTTTCTGCAAATCCCAGTTTTTCTCTCCCCAGTGAAGTATGTCGAAAATGCTGCAGGTCTCCAGATCATGCGGTGGCTGTTGGCCGAGGTCTCGCAGCATTTTAAACAGGGTTCTTGCCGGATCACGCATGGAAACAGGGGCCGCACCGCTTTGCTTGGATAACTTTTCCCCAAAGCTATTTACTGCCACAGGTATATGAGCGTATTGAGGTGGTTTAATATCAAGTACCTGCTGTAGATACATCTGTGCAGAGGTTGATGGCAGCAGATCAGCACCGCGAATGCTTTCGGTAATGCCCTGGTTGGCATCATCCAGTACGACGGCGAGGTGGTAGGCGTGCAGGCCGTCTGCCCGGCGCACAATAAAATCACCGTAATCCTGGAATAGACTGGCAGACTGCGGTCCCTGGATCATGTCAGACCAGCTAAGTGTCTGCTGCGGGACTTTTATTCGAATAGCGTAGTGCTTTTGCGCCGTGTTGTGACCATTACGACAGTGTCCGGCATAGACAGACTCACCGCGTTTAACAATATCTTTTCTTGAGCAGCTGCAGGGGTAAATTAATTCTTTTTTCTGTAACATTTTGAGTGCTTCATCATAGGCACGTAGACGCCTGCTTTGATAGACAATATCTCTGTCCCAATGCAGTCCAAAACTTTCCAGAGTGTGCAATATGTCACTGGCCGCACCGGCCATTTCACGTGGTGGGTCGAGATCATCGATACGTACCAGCCAGGTTCCATTTTGTGCGCGTATATTAAGATAGCTCGCCACTGCAGCGAGTAAAGAACCATAATGTAATGGGCCGGTAGGTGAAGGCGCGAAGCGGCCCGTTGGCATAGATACGGAAATAGAAGAGGGTTTCTGAGCCGTCATTTCGTCCGGTAAAGGTGATGAATAGCACTTTTTAAGGCTTTACTTGATTTAGTGCTGGTGAAATTACTGCTGAGCCATTTTACTATCGGTTTACGGTTTTTGTTCAGGCATTTATATACTAGCTGCTCTTTAGTCATTGAGTTGAGAGCAGACACCAGTTTTTCATTTTGCTCCCTGTTGTCGCGAATCTGGTAACAGTCTGTGAGGTAGGTGTGTATAGTAAACAGTGCAGCATGCTGTTCGGGAAAAGGCCATAATATCTGCCGTTCTACCCGTAAAAAGAGAGAGGGATGGTGCGGGTCAAAATGCCTTTTCTTATCTTTTTTGTTCGTTGATGCCAGGCAGGGCCGAGGGTGCTGATTGAGCTCCGCTTCAGGCGTCAGGCCCCAGGCGAATCGCAAAAAAGGGCCCTTGTTAACAATCGTATTGACCAATGCCTCAGCATCACGTTTGTTACTTTTCATGCCCGCCACGGGGTCATGTATGGTCTGGAATGATTCACCGATTTTTTCTTCTGCTGCCCAGTTGTTCGCCTGGCAGAGATGAACAGCGGCAAGCCAGTCACGCCCAAATGGCGACTGGCTGAGTATTGCCAGGTCTTCCTGTATCTGGCAGGCCAGAGCATCTAGCGAATCATGGTATTCTGGTATTGGTGGCGGGTCATTTCGTTCAACCCGAATCAGCCGTAGTTTGTGGTCAAAAATCAGCGTCTCATCAGTCAGTCTGCAGTATAGTGCGATGTTTTTTTCTGACTGACTATTGAGCTGAAACAGGTCTGGGTGTTCCAGTGTCAGCCGTTCAATGATAAACCTCAGGATGCTAGTTAAAACACCCGAGGAGAGCATGTGTGTGCGGTAGTATTTGGAGAGTCGCTCCTGTCGTGCCTCCATTTTCACCTGGTGGCAGACAGAAAAATTTTCATCAATCTGAAATACTTGCTGATCCATTGTTCCATTTCCCAGATCAACACCGAAGTCTTTCAGGCCTGGGCCGACATCATAAGTACCCTCCTGCAGGGGAAAATAACTCGCTGCCTGGGGCAATGGTTTGTTTTCTGGTGTCTCGCTCACTGTTCCAGTGTACCAGTCAGGCGGGTAAGAGCCTCATTGTATTTTTCCTGAGTGTGTCTGACGATGTCATCCGGGATGGTCGGTGCTGGTGCCGTTTTGTCCCAGTCAGTATTTTCCAGCCAGTCGCGAATATACTGTTTGTCATAACTGGCAGGACTGGTACCTGGCTGATAACTATCTACTGGCCAGAAGCGTGATGAATCAGGGGTCAGGGCTTCATCAATGAGGAATAGCTGTCCTTGATTATCAAGGCCAAATTCAAATTTAGTGTCAGCAATAATGATGCCGCGCTGCAGGGCATGGTCGCTTGCATAGTGGTAAAGTGCCAGACTGATATCTCGTATCTGTTCTGCATATTGTTGACCAATATGATCTATCAGGACTTCAAAGCTGATGTTCTCATCATGCTCTCCAGCGCCTGCCTTGGTCGATGGGGTAAACAGGGCTTCTGGCAATTTATCCGCCAGTTGCAAGCCTCCAGGCAGGGTAATGCCGCAGACGCTTTGCGATTGCTGATACTCCTTCCAGCCAGATCCCACCAGGTAACCGCGCACGATGGCCTCAACCGGTATCACCTTGAGGTCTCTAACGATCATGCTTCGTCCTTCCAGCCAATCCATTTCTTGAGGCGTTAGCGGTAGCTCGGAGATGTCAGTCGTGAGCAGGTGATTGGGGATGATATGAGACGTTTGCTCAAACCAGAATTCAGCGACCCGGGTCAGTATGTGTCCCTTGCCAGGAATCAGTGTCGGCATCACCACATCAAATGCAGAGAGCCGGTCACTGGCGACAAATAAGAGACGATCATCGTCAATCCGATAGATATCTCTGACCTTGCCGCTGGCGATGTGTTCAAGGCTGGTGATGGATGCAGTTTTATCTGGCATTAAAAGTGTTCGACTCAAGCGTCTGTTCGATTATGTTCCCACACATTGTAGACCATTTTGAATGGTTTACCTGTGGTGTTTCAAGGGTAGCTCTAATTATTATGGGCTAGCCTTGAGTTGATGCATTGTTAGTCGTTGTGATCGTGTTCTATGTGCTGGTGTATAAAATCACGAATAAAATGCATTGGCCGCGCACTGCTGAAATGGTCAACGGCGACACCATCGATAAATAGTATAACGGTAGGGAAGCCGCGTACATTGTAGCGTCCGGCAAGTTTCATGTTTTCACCTTCATCCACTTCAACTTTTACCAGTTGTACCAGTCCCTGTTCCTCTTCTACTGCTTT
>JAUVSB010000010.1 GCA_030597275.1 Gammaproteobacteria bacterium | reverse complement strand
TTTTGGGCCAGCAGGTTTTTACTGCAGCGGCTGAGATGGCTGATACCGTTACGGTCAATCAGGGTCAGTTCATTCGACTCTGAATTAAACGCGTTATTGTCGCCGCTGACAGGGTTTGCTGCAATCAAATCTATTCCTTTTGCGGCTAATTTTTTTGCTGCATTATCAGTAATATTTTCAGTTTCCGCAGCAAAACCGACAGTAAATGGTGGTCTGTCCAGGGCGGCAACCATGGCAAGAATGTCCGGATTCCGCACCAGTTCCAGGGTAAGAGTTTCAGCGTTCTTTTTTATTTTCTGTTTTGCGCTGCTAACGGGGCGGTCATCGGCTACAGCAGCGGCACCGATAAAGATATCGCATGTTGCTCTGTTTGTCATAACCGCATCAGCCATGTTCTGTGCACTGGTGATATTAATGCAATCTATGCCATAGGGCGGGCGCAAGGATGTTGGTCCAGAAATCAGTTTTACGTTTGCACCGGCATCATGCAGTGCCCTTGCCAGGGCGTAGCCCATCTTGCCGGAGCTGTGATTGGTTAAACCCCGTACTGGATCAATGGCTTCCCAGGTGGGGCCAGCTGTGATGATGATTTCCTTTCCTGTAAGTAAATTAGCCTGAAATTCCTGTTTCAGATGTTCAGATATTTCTTCAGGTTCCAGCATGCGGCCGGGGCCATCTTCACCACAGGCCTGGTTTCCGCTAGCAGGGCCGAGTATTGTTACACCACGAGCAAGTAGCAGGTCAATATTTGCCTGCATAGCAGCATCCTGCCACATGACAGTATTCATCGCCGGTGCAATCAGCAATGGCGCATCACTGGCCAGCACAGTTGTGCACAACAGGTTATCCGCCTCGCCATGTGCAAGCTTAGCTATGGTTTGTGCACTGGCGGGCGCGATGAGGATCCTGTCAGCCCAACGCGCCAGCTCAATATGTCCCATACCATGCTCGGCCTCTGCAGCGAAAAGGTCGCTGTGGACAGGGTGGCCACTTAATGCCTGCAGCGTAAGCGGTGTTATAAAATGCGTTGCCGCCTCAGTCATGACTACCCGAACCTCGGCGCCCTGCCGAATGAGGTCGCGACATAGCACGGCACTTTTATAGGCGGCAATGCCACCGGTGATGCCCAGAAGTATCTTTTTGCCGGCAAGTTCGTTCATGGCGCTATTTTAGCGCAGATAAAGGGATAGTATTGGCTAAGTTTCAAGTTTCAAGTAACAAGAGGAAAGGATATTTTTTGCATTCCCTGCGTCCTTTGCGGTTTAATACATTCAAATATTAAAACCAGAAAACTAAGGAGACAAGGATGTCTATAAAGAACTGGCTTGAAAACGAGCGCCCACGTGAAAAACTGCTGCATAAAGGCGCCGCGTCACTGAGTGATTCTGAATTGTTGGCGATTTTGCTGCGAACAGGCACTATTGGCATGAATGCAGTCGATCTGGCGCGTAGTTTATTAAAAGAATTTGGTGGATTGAGGGCTCTGCTGTCGGCAGATCAGAAAAGCTTCTGTCAGGGCAAGGGGCTGGGTATGGCGACATATGTTCAATGTCAGGCAGTGCTTGAAATAGCCCGCCGTCACTACGCCGAGCATCTTGGTGAGCGAGACAGCTTCACTAGTCCGGAACATGTAAGGGATTATCTCCAGGCAAGCTTACGTGACCGGCAGGCGGAAGTGTTCTGCGTATTATTTCTGGATAACCGCCATCGTCTGATTAGTTTTGAGGAATGTTTTAACGGCACCATAGACGGCGCATCGGTTCATCCTCGCGAAATTGTACGAAAAGCGATACATCACAATGCCGCTGCGGTCATCCTGGCACATAATCACCCATCAGGTATAGCCGAACCCAGTCAGGCCGATATCGCCCTGACATCCCGTCTGAAAGAGTCTCTTGGCCTGGTGGATGTTCGTGTACTGGATCATTTTATTGTAGGTGATGGCCAGCCGGTTTCATTTTCGGAGCGTGGATTGCTGTGAGAGGGCTTTTATTAACTAATTTTGGCCTTCTAAGCGATTAATACTGTTCAAATGTGCTGGAATCTGGTATAAATTCGCGCCTTTCCGGCAGATGTCGGTTTGTTTGTACAAATTGCACAAGCATTTCTATCTGAACACGAAGCACGTAAGGATTTTAGCAATGGCCAGAGTATGCCAAATAACAGGTAAACACACAGTACGTGGGAATAATGTTTCTCATGCCCATAACAAAACACGTCGCAGCTTTTTGCCCAATCTGCATTATCGCCGTTTCTGGGTTGAAAGTGAGAATCGCTGGGTAAAACTTCGCGTTTCCAGCAAAGGCTTGCGTATCCTTGATAAGAAAGGTATCGATACCGTGCTGACTGAAATGCGGGCACGTGGCGAAAAAGTCTGATTTAGAGACTCAGGAGAAGAATCATGCGTGAAAAGATTAAACTTGTTTCCAGTGCCGGAACCGGCCATTTTTACACTACGACCAAGAACAAGCGCACGATGACCGAAAAATTGGCGATGAAAAAATTCGACCCGGTTGTTCGTAAGCATGTGATGTATAAGGAAGCAAAGATAAAATAAAGTGTTATTGATTAAAAACTGACTTTACTCAGCTAGCCTGACAGGTCAAAAAAAAGCCGGATCATTACGATCCGGCTTTTTTGTTTTTATGGTTATATTATTCAGGATTTGTTAGCAATCATATCCTGAATAATAGGTGCCAGGATCAATTCCATGGCATGACCCATTTTGCCACCTGGAACGACTATGGTATTTCTCCGTGACATGAAGGAGTTAGGAATCATGTTAAGCAGATATGGAAAATCAATATCAAATTTAGCTGGATCCCTGAAGCGAATGATGACAAAACTTTCATCCGGAGTAGGGATGTCCCTGGCAATGAAAGGGTTAGATGTGTCAACCGTTGGTACACGTTGCAGGTTGATGTCAGTACACGAAAACTGAGGTGTGATGTAATTCACATAATCCGGCATGCGTCGCAGGATGGTGTCGACAATGACGTCTGCTGAATAGCCGCGCTGGGCATTATCACGGAAAATTTTCTGAATCCATTCCAGATTCACAACTGGAACGACGCCAATAAGCAGGTCGACAAATTTTGAGACATCTATGTCACCGTCTTTTGCACCACCGTGCAGGCCTTCATAAAACAGCAGATCTGTGTCTTCTGTCATATCCTCCCAGGGGGTGAATTCTCCGGCGGTATAAGTTGTTCCGCCCAGTCTTTCATTGTGGAACAGGGCTTCTTCATCACTATGAATGTAATAGCGGCGTTTGCAGCCACCTGTTTCGCCATACGACTGGAAGGTTTCAGCAATTTTGTCGAAATGATTGGCTTCGGGACCGAAGTGACTGAAGAAGTTATTCCCTGCAGCATCATGTTTTGCCACAGCTTTCTTGAATGCGGCACGGTCCAGGCTATGAAAACTATCGCCTTCGACGACCAGAGGTGTGATCTTCTGGCGGAAAAAAATGTGTTCGCAGGCATCTTTGACTGTTGTAGTACCGGCACCTGAAGACCCGGTAATGGCAACGACTGGATGTTTTTTTGACATGGTAGTTCCCTGTTACTGATGTTGTTGTAAATTAGCTTAGCAAGCTGCTGCATGCTGACCGCAATGTTAGCAGCAGGTCAGATTAGAGGTGTCTCTTTGCAGCTAGCAGAACTCGGTACTCTATCTCAGAATGCAACTTTTTTCCAGAGCAAGAGAGTTGTTGCTGCAGGAATAAAGCGACAGTATCTACTCGGTACAAACAGCTAGTTGGCAGAATGAGACGGAAAATAGGAGTATTTTGGGTCGTATCGGGGATCAGGCAGATGAGCCTTTTTATTATTTCAACGAGCGCGGTATGTAATACGACCCTTGGTCAAATCATAAGGGGTCAGCTGAACAGTCACTTTATCGCCAGTAAGGATACGAATATAGTGTTTGCGCATTTTTCCTGAAATGTGTGCTGTTACAACGTGTCCATTCTCAAGTTCTACCTTGAAAGTGGTGTTAGGAAGGGTATCAATGATGGTACCTTCCATTTCAATGGATTCTTCTTTTGCCAAAGCCGTTAAGTCCCGTATTTGAATAGTGGGCGCGTATGATGCACCAACAATGGTTTGGGGTAAAGGTCTGTTGGGCCTTCATATCGGTTTTTAGACTATTATTGGTCTATTTAAAAGGAAAGACTGGCGATATTAGTCATTATTTTTTTATCACATAGGGCTTGAGTTAGTGTTTTAGCTTCGAGATTCAAGTTTCAAGACGAAAGACGAAAGAAAAAACGGTTACGTTCCTTAGTCCTTAGTCAATGCCTCGATGCCATTGCTGTCGCACAAACAGTTCATAGGGCCGATAATGGGTCTTGTAAGACATTTTATCGCAATCCTTTATCCAGTAACCCAGATAAACATGCGGCAGGCCCAGTTCCTGCGCTTTTACTATCTGCCACAGGATGGCGTAGACACCGAGGCCGCGATTCTCATATTCAGGATCAAAAAAGGTATACATCGAGGATAGACCTGCAGGCAGCCAGTCAATCACGGCTACGCAAAGCAGTTTCCCGGCATAGCGGAATTCTACTAGACGAGAGTCCAGCCCATCTGCTGCAAAAAAACTGGTGTATTTTTCACGATCATCTACATCCATGCTGCCACCCTTATGTCGGCTGGACTGGTAGCGTTGGTAGAGTTTGTAATGCTCCTCGTGAAATTCTAAAGGCAGACTTGAGAGCTCAAGGTCATCATTTTTCTTCCAGATTCGCCGCTGTCCGCGAGAAAAATGAAAGCCAGTTGCTGGTATTCTAATGGCAACACATGCTTTGCAAGCCCCGCAATGTGGCCGATAGGCCATTCCTCCACTGCGCCTGAAGCCGAGCTGGATCAAATCAGAGTAGTTTTCTGTATTCAGCCTGATTGTTGGATCCGCTACCAGTGATGCGGCCTCGTGGCCTGCCAGGTAGCTGCATTCATGCGCGGTGGAAAGGAAAAAGCTAAGATCAGACACTGACATGCTATTTTTCTAAGGACCAGCGTTCTGTATTGTCTTCATTGTTCAATGCTTTCTCCAGCAACTGTAAATATTCTTTACGGCTGATATTAATCGCACCCATGCTGCTCAAATGCTCTGTAGGAAGCTGGCAATCGATAAAATCTATATTGTTACTACTGGCAAATTTAGCCAGTCCTACCAGTGCAACTTTCGAAGCATCTGCGGCGTGACTGTACATAGACTCACCAAAAAATGCAGAGCCCAGGGCCAGGCCATAGAGACCACCAACAAGCTGTTCACCGCTCCAGACTTCAATGGAGTGGGCGTATCCCAGTTGATGCAGGCGGGTATAGGTCGTTTTCATCTCTTCAGTGATCCAGGTGCCGCCTCCCGGTGATCGAATACGGGGGCCGGCACAAGCCTCGATGACCTCTCTAAATGCCTGGTCAGCAGTGAGGTGGAAATGATCTTTGCGCAGTGTCTTTTTGAAACTGCGGGAGATTTTTATGTCATCAGGAAAGAGGATGGCACGAGGTTCAGGTGACCACCATAGTACAGGCTGATCTTCACTATACCAGGGGAATATACCCTGTCTGTAGGCGCTCAGTACACGCTTGACTGAAATTTCCCCACCAACAGCCACCAGCCCTTCTTCAGATGCAGAATCTGGTGATGGAAACTGTGTTTCAGGTGTTTCGTCGGTAATCAATTGCATGGGGAATCTAGTATAACTCGATTAGCTACTATTGGCGTCATTCCTGTAAGGACTACGCTCGCTTAACAATTGCTGATAGTGAGCAACATGTGCTTTTTCACGACTAAGAAAATCACTAATCGCAGAGGTCAGCCTCTGGTCCTCCATCCAGTGGGCAGAGCAGGTGATGACAGGCAGGAAACCGCGGCTGAGCTTATGCTCGCCCTGGGCTCCTCCTTCAAAGCACGACAGAGCATTGCTTATACAATAATCGATCGCCTGGTAATAGCAGGTTTCAAAATGCAGGCTGTGATATTCCTCCTTGCAGCCCCAGTAGCGCCCATAAAGTATAGCCCCATGGCGAATATTCAGGGCCGCCGCAATCACCTCTCCCTGATAATGCGCCTCTATTAAAACGATATTACCTGCCAACCGTTCTGCCAACAGGAGAAAGAAATTTTTACTGAGATAGGCCTGAGAGCCGTGGGCCATAATAGTTGAGAGATAAAAGTCATACATTTCTTCCATATGGCTGGCCGTCAAGGATGTTCCATTGATGATTTTGAACTCGACACCGATTTCACTGACTCTTCGTCGTTCGCGGCTTATCTTTTTGCGTTTACGTGAGTTCATGGTAGCTAGAAATCCCCTGAAATCCTGGTAGTCATTATTTTTCCAGTGAAACTGGACATCGTGCCGGATTAATAGCCCATGCTGTTGAAGAAGTTCGCATTCATGGTGGGTGGGAAACAGACAATGTAGTGAAGAATAGGATTCTTTCTTTGCATAATCGACTGCAGCACTCTGTAAGTGCTGAATGGTTTTTTCCCGATCATTTTCAGCGGCAACGAGAAAACGGTGTCCACTAACAGGTGAAAAAGGTACTGCAATAATCAGCTTGGGGTAGTAAGCCAGTCCGCATTGCTGCCAGGCGTTGGCCCAGGCCCAGTCAAATACGTATTCACCCCAGGAATGATGCTTTTCGTACATCGGTAAAGCCCCGGCTAGAATACCCCTGTTATCCCGCATGAGCAGATACCTGGGAACCCAGCCAGTTTTTCCGCCGATACTTCCTGACTCCTCAAGCGCACTGAGAAAGGCATAACTGGTAAAAGGGTTGCCGTCACCATTTAAGTTGTCCCATGAGTCTGCAGGTATGTCCAGTATTGAGTTAGCGATTTCGATTTGCATGCATAGAAGTGTATCATTCACCTATGATTATTAACCCGATTTCATATGTGTGGATTTCCAGTCACACGTGAAATAAAAAAACAGCTAAATATGACGCAGAGTATAAAAATAGCCCTGGCCCAGCACGACAGCCTGGTTGGAGACTTGCAGGGTAACGCTGACAAGATTCTACTGTGGGTAAACCGGGCGAGAGATGAGCTTGGCGCAGATGTAATTTTGTTTCCCGAGCTTAATCTAACAGGCTACCCGCCTGAAGATTTGTTATTACGTCATGGTTTCATTACAGATGCTCGAAAGGTACTGAATAAATTAATCAAAAAAATACATGGCATTACAGCTGTTATAGGCTGTCCAATACTGGAAAATAGTCGTCTGTATAACTCTGCTGTTGTCATTAAAAATGGGGTGCAGATTGGCCGTTACGATAAGCAGAATCTTCCCAATTACAGTGTTTTTGATGAGAAACGGTATTTTGTTGCTGGCGACAGTCCATGCATAGTAGAAACAGTAGCTGGAACTATTGGTATTAGTATTTGTGAGGATATCTGGCAGGATGGTCCGGTTACGCAGGCAGTAAAGGCCGGTGCTGAACTAATTCTGAACCTCAATGCCTCTCCCTACCACATGGAGAAGGGCGATGAACGTTTTGATGCAGTTTCCAGACAGGCCAGAGAAAATACTGTACCTGTCGCTTACGTCAATATGGTCGGTGGTCAGGATGAACTGGTTTTTGATGGTGGTTCGTTTGTTGTCGATGAAAATGGCACAAGACTAATGCATGCACCGGTTTTTGAGGAAGACCTGTCTGTGGTTGAGTTTGTCCGTACAGACGAGGGGCTGCGACCCGTTCCCTCCACTGTGTCGCCGGATTTACCAGCAACTGAAAGTATCTATCGTGCCCTGGTGCTTGGCGTACGTGATTACGCGCTAAAGAATGGTTTCAAGGGTGCAGTGATCGGCCTGTCGGGTGGTATTGATTCAGCACTGACACTTGCTATCGCCTGTGATGCAATGGGTGCAGAGAATGTTGAGGCAGTATTAATGCCTTCACGGTATACCCAGTCCATGAGTGTTGAAGATGCCAGGGAACAGGCTGAGAGCTTGGGTGCGCATTATCAGGTCATTCCGATAGAGCCGATGTTTATGGCGTTTCTTGACGGTCTTAAGGAGGCTTTTGCCTCTGCACCAGTCGATGTCACTGAAGAGAATATCCAGGCTCGATGCCGGGGTGTCATCTTGATGGCGATCTCCAACAAGCAGGGCCGCATCGTGCTGACGACGGGCAACAAAAGTGAAATGGCCGTTGGATATGCCACGCTCTATGGCGATATGGCGGGCGGCTATGCAGTGATCAAGGATGTGCCCAAGATGCTTGTCTATGAACTGGCCAACTGGCGAAACAAGCAGGGGCAGGTGATTCCTCAACGAGTTATCGATAGGCCTCCAAGTGCTGAACTGGCTGATGATCAGAAAGATGAAGACTCACTTCCAGCCTATGAAATCCTTGATCCAATCCTCGAAATGTATGTGGAAAAAGAACTTGGGCTGGAGGAAATTATTGCCAGTGGTTTTGACCGCGATACTGTACGCAAGGTGCTGCGCCTGGTTGATCTCAATGAATACAAGCGTAAACAGGCGGCCCCCGGTGTGCGAATAACAAAAATAGCTTTCGGGCGAGACCGCCGCTACCCCATTACCTCAGCTTACATGCGTCACGTCTTATCGAATGATCTCTAGAGGGGAACAGGCTGTAGTGGACAAAAACACTGTCCACATCTGGAACATTTCCATGGATGAAACTTTTCTGGATTTGCCTGAATTGTTATCTGACGATGAATTGTCCCGCTACAGCAAAATTAAGCACCAGAGGGCAAGGACAGATTTTCTCCGTACCAGGGTGGCCTTACGCTTGATACTGGCTCGCTATTTGCTCTGCTCAGGGGCTGACATAGTCTTTAACTATACTGAAAATGGTAAACCTGAGTTGTCTCAAGACACACCGGGATCTTTACAATTTAACCTCAGCCATAGTGGAAACTACTGCTTACTGGCGGTGACGACAGGGCCTGATGTCGGCATAGATATTGAGCGGCTTCAACATGGCCGTGATTATGCAGCACTTGCCCAGCGTTTTTTTACTGCTGCAGAACATAAAATGTTCGAAGAACGCTCGGACAATCGGCTGTTTTACAGGATGTGGGTGTTGAAAGAGGCCTCTGTTAAAGCACGTGGTATGAAACTGCTGCAAGGACTGGATCGTTTTGAATGCATGATCTCAGAGAATAAAGGTCTCAATGTTGTCGATAAACTGGAGCAGAATGACCAGGCCAACTGGTCACTGTGGCAGTGGCAGCCTGATGAACATTCAATTGCAGCGATAGTGGTGAGGTGTAAAAAAGCCAGATTTATTGAAAAAACGCTGACAAATATGATTTAAAGTTTATTTATTCTCTGTGGCCCTGGGCAATTGCTCATGTATTGCTCAACCTCCTGCATCCGTGCAGTCGTCTGTGGTGAATATGTTTTTTATTTTTTAGCCTTCTTCTGCGAGCAACTTCTCAACCCTTTTTATATAACGACTTTCAGGGAAATTAAGTTTCAGTACTCTGATGCTGTCATTTGCCAGACCCGGCATACCAATTGTGGCGTAGATAGTAGCCTGCAGGCCAAGTGCATCCTCAACAGAGGGTGTGCGCTGGTAATGTTCTATGACATATTTTGCCCTGTTCAGGGCGGCGACATAGGCCTCGATTTTGAGGTAATGGCGCGCCACTTTAATTTCATGAACCGCCAGTGCTTCGAGTATGAATCTGATACGTTGACGAGCGTCATCAGAATATTTGCTTTCTGGAAATTTCTCTATCAGAACGGTGAAATCTTTATAAGCCTGCAGGGCGGCTTTCGGATCACGGTCTGAAAAATCATAACCGCCGGTGATTCTGTCCACCACGGAATTACTATCCTTAAAATCAGCCAGCCCTTTCAAATAGTAGGCATAATCCAGGTTAGGGTGGGTCGGGTAGTTGTGAATGAAGCGTTCCACAGCAGCAATGGCAGACTCGGGCTCATTAAATTTGTAATAGGCGTAGGCCAGTTCAATCTCGGCCTGTTGTGAAAACTTGCCGAAAGGGTATCTGGCACGTAAAGCTTCGTACTGCTTGATCGCCGCTTCCCAGTTTTCTGATGTCAATTCTTTTTTTGCACGGGAGTACAGGGTTTGTGCCGGTACGGTATCATCCAGCTTTTCATTGTCCTTAAACCAGGAACAAGCTGATAGAATCAGTGACAGTGATAGTATTAAAATGAGTCTTGTGGCGCGCATGGAATATTGCTGCAATAGTGTTCAAAATTGGAACTGAAGGATAACCTGAATCAAGCCTATGGTGAAGCCAAAAGACATGTTAAAGCAAATACAGCAGACAATACCTGAAAAATGTAATGGCTTTCGTCTTGATAAGGCATTGGCAACAATGTTTGATCAATATTCCCGCTCGACAATTCAGCATTGGATAAAGGATGGACTGGTCAGTCTGGATGGGCAATCAGAAGGACAGAAAACTAAGGTAATGGAAGGGCAGACCGTTATCATAAATGTCCCGGAGCCTGTAGTAACAGAGTCAAAAGCCCAGGATATCCCGCTTGATGTTGTATACCAGGATGAGGATATTCTTGTCATTAACAAACCCGCTGGTCTTGTCGTTCATCCGGGTACCGGTAACCCGGACAGCACATTGTTAAACGCCCTGCTACACTTTGACGAATCGCTGGCAGTACTGCCACGAGCAGGTATTATCCATCGTATTGATAAAGAAACGACCGGTTTATTGGTGATAGGACGTAATGAGCTTGCCGTCAAGCAATTGGTCGAAGCAATGCAGGAAAAACAGATCAGGCGAGAATACCTGGCTGTGATCAGCACCCAGATAGTGGCTGGCGGCACTATCGATGCGCCAATTGGACGTCATAGCCGTGAGCGTACAAAAATGGCCGTCAGCAACCGTGGCAAACCTGCGGTTACACATTATCGTGTTGAAGAGAAATTTCGCACTCATACCCTGATCAGAGTGATATTGGAGACTGGGCGTACCCATCAGATTCGTGTGCACATGAGCTGGAAGGGGCACCCAATTACCGGGGACCCTGTTTATGGCAAACGTTTGCATGTGCCGCCAGCATCTTCTGAAAAACTGATCAATACCCTGCGTGGCTTCAAACGCCAGGCCCTGCATGCTGAAACCCTGGCGCTGCATCACCCGCGTAGTGGTGAACTACTGAGCTGGACAGTGCCTGTACCGCCAGATATGCAGGCACTGATTGATGCGCTTAGAGAGGATAAACAGGAACATGCCTCAGCATGACTGGATAGTTCCCGACTGGCCGGCGCCGCCGCATATTCGTGCTGTCTGCACTACGCGTAGTGGTGGGGTCAGCCAGGGGGTGTACAAAAGTATGAACCCGGCTGGCCATGTAAAGGATGATGTTCAAGATGTGGCTGAAAACCGTTTGTTACTACAGCAAGGGCTGAACCTCAGCTCTTCCCCCCAATGGCTAGAACAAATCCATTCAACGAAAATTTTAAACCTGGATCAAATTAACAATAATTTCAGGAATAATGACTTTAAGGCTGATGGAAGTACAACTACCCGTGAAGAAACAGTCTGTGTGGTAATGACAGCTGATTGCCTGCCTGTACTTTTGACAGATAGAAAGGGGCAGCGAATCGCTGCCATACATGCTGGCTGGCGTGGTCTGGCAAATGGAATTCTTGAAGCCGGTGTGTCCCATTTTTCTGCTGCAGAGGATATTCTGGCCTGGCTGGGGCCTGCAATAGGGCCAGAGAAGTTTGAGGTTGGAGAAGAAGTGCTAGATAAACTATCAGTTGGAGTGAAGAACAAGACTGGCTGGTTTCAAGAATCGTTAAACAGTGGCAAGTGGCTAGTTGACCTTTATACTCTGGCACGCTTACGTTTGCAGCAAGCTGGTGTTAGTGAAATCTACGGCGGAACTTACTGTTCTTTCAGTGATGAGGAACGTTTTTTTTCTTATCGTCGACAGGGGGTCTGTGGTCGGATGGCAACACTGATCTGGCGTCATCATCAGGTCGACGACGGACAAACATGACCATCTTGAACCATAACAAGGCAGGAAGGAAGCCAAACAGGGCGAAACGCCAGAGCATGCCGACGACATCAGGCCAGTAACTGACCGAAACCATGAGCATGACATACAGCCAGGCGATGATGATTATATGCATGCAGATGAATTTTTAATTGATCGTTGTTTCAATCTCATATTTTGTTTAGTCATTACCTGCCGCATTTTTGTTTTTTTCTTTCCAGGCTGAGTAACATTCCAGCCCACAGAAATGCATAACGTAGTCTTCACCTTCTTCAGTTATAGCAACGGACTCAGGGATTTCTTTAAAACAGAGTTTACAATCAATCAGGTCTGGTTCAGTAGGAACAGGTTTATCGTTCATCACACACCTCCATACAGGTGAAAGTAGAAGATGCTTACAGTAAACGCTTCACTGAACAAAAAATCAATAAACAGGCAGTAATCGTGGCAGTATATTTACCCAGGTTTAGCTGCTTAAGCCATTTCGAGCATACACTACAATAAAACAATATAATTGGTTGGCGTGTGTCATCGTCAACCAGCATACGAAAACTAGTACGTTGGCCAGCATCTGTTTTCGTATACCAGTGATACACTAACTGGTGTTGTTCGGCCAGGCCAGCAAGCGCATCCATATGACCGGAATCAGCAATGACTTCAATGAGCTTCATGAGTGCTTCAGAATTTCATTGTCTGAGAAACTGTCGGGTGCAGCATGACCATGCATCAGTGCCAGCAAATGGTCAGTGACTGTTTTTATGGATGAAGCTTCGGTTTTATCCATAGAAAAAGATTGCGAGATTTCTTCTTCTGTAAGAGGGTCATGATTCTCCTGCTGGTGAAAGAGGACATCCAGGGTCGCATCAGATGCATCGCTGCCATAGATTTGTCTTTCAATAAGACGCTGTTCCAGAATTGAGTGCTCAGCATGGCAGTTTATAATACGGAAAGGTACATTCAGCAGGGTGGCAAGTTGACTGAAGCGCTTACGCTGTTCAGTCTGTAAAAAAGCGGCATCTACAATGACGGACAAGCCTGCCAGAATGATATCTTCGGCTAGTATTCGCAGGTGATCATAGGTTATGTTAGATGATTCCTTGCTATATATTCCCTCATTGATTCCACTTTGGGTTTTGTGGTTTTTTACTTCGCCACGGCTATCAGAGTCTTGATCTTTGAGCAGGCGTTTACGCTCAACATCAGAGCGAATACGAATAGCCGGTAGTGCTTCTAGAATAAACTGACTGATGGTTGTTTTACCCGATCCACTGAAGCCATGCATGATGATCAACAGAGGTTTACGGTCTGTTATGTATAAATTGCCAAGCGAAATGTAACTCTTGCATTCCCTGAGTACTGAATCGATTTTTCGCTGATCTGATTCATCCTGATCAAGTTGCAGGGCGTTCACCTTTGCCCGCACCATAGCGCGGTATACCATGTAGTATTGAAGTACTGCGAGATGACTGTAGTCGCCGGTGTACTCAAGGTATTTATTTAGCAGCCGCCTGGAAAGGTCTGGCCGTTGATGGTCATCAAGATCCATGACAAGGAAGGCGATCTCACTGAGGACGTCAATCCAGCGCAGGTTCTCATTAAATTCAAGACAGTCAAAGGGAATGACTTTCTCATGCAACAGGATGATATTCCCCAGGTGTAGATCACCGTGACATTCTCGAATGTAACCATGCTCTTTTCGTTTTCTGAACTCGGGTTCCAGGCGTTTGAAAGCGTCTGTACTCCATTTCTCTATGCTATCTAACTGGAGCAGTATGTCCGGATCCTGAACCTGCTGGCGAATTTGTTGAAAATTTTCACTAACTGGCTGAACAACGGCTTTGAGTGTGCCGAATTTAGATTCAGCTTCAGCGATATCAGCTTTCTGATGAAAGTCTGCGATGACTTGCGCAAGCCAGTCCATGTGGACTTCCCGGAGGTCGCCGGAGTCAAGTAATGTGCTGAGCAAGGATTCAGATGGAAACTGTTTCATCTTCACCGCATATTCCAGCACTTCACCTTCCCCTTTTAATGAGGGCTGATCTTCTGTACCGGTGATGGTGATGACATCCAGGTAGAGTTCAGGGGCAAAGCGCCGATTGAGGCGTAGTTCTTCCTTACAGTAAAACTTACGTTTCTCCAGCGATGAAAAGTCGAGAAAGCCGAAATTTACCGGTTTCTTGAGTTTATAGGCAAAGTCACCGGTGAGTAAGACCCATGATATATGGGTCTCCACCAGCACGATCTTGTCTACAGCATGATCGTAGAGTGATGGGTTTAGCAGGGCATTGATGAGTTTAGTCATATACAGCTACCGAACCGGGAACGAATTGAGTAAATTATTTTGTATTTGCTCAGTTTATAGCCTGTGAATAAAGGAAACAACTTTGTAGCTCTTTATTAACCGCAAAGGACGCAGGGGTGCGCAGCGGCTATGCGTGCTTCTACGTCCTTTTGCGGTTATATAGTTACACCAATACTCAGCTACTTTTATTGAAAATGAACGTTCCATCTGTTGCGTCAACTTCAATCAAATCACCTGGCAGGAACTTGCCGCCGAGAATTTCCTGAGC
>JAUVSB010000025.1 GCA_030597275.1 Gammaproteobacteria bacterium | reverse complement strand
TTATCAAAGATCGCCAGTATTTCGACCAGCCCATCACTGAGCATGCCCTCAATGGCAAACTCCCTCCCTGGTATAAACTGCTCTACCAGTAAGTGAGATTTCTCATATAAATCATTGGCTTCTGAAGTGATCTTTAGACTTCTCTTTACCCCCGTGTTGAAGCAGCTATTAGAATCTGCTCGAATGACACCTCTGCTGCCCGATAGTGCAAGAGGCTTGATAACACATGGGAAACCAAAAATGGGTGATGCCAGAGAATCTTCTTCACCTGGCTCTAAAACAGTGAAAGCAGGCACCTTGATTCCTGCTTGTTGTAAGCAATAGCGAGATAAATCCTTTCGACGTGCGATTCGAACTGCCGAGGGAAGGTTTTGCAGCAGTCCGGTTTTTTCAGCTAGTTTTGCTGCAAGTTCCAGAGTACTGTCGTCGGTACCGATGACAGCGTCATAGCGTTGCCTGGAAGTTAATTCTAGCAGTATGGCAAGTGCTGCCTCTTGGTCCTGAAGAGGAACATCAATACCTGCTGAATGCGGCGAAGAGATAGCCCATTCACCTTGTGAGGCAAGATTAATTTCAAGACCAAGGGAATGGGCTGCCCTGACGTAGGGCTGTATACGGTAACTTTCAGGAGGTGAAACGAGGAGTATGCGCCGTTTCACCGCCTGTTTTTAAAAAATATAGGGAGGGACATTTGTTATGTGATAGCTGTATCAGCCACCACAACCGCCGGCACCGCAACCGCCACCACCGCCGCCACAGGCACCCGAGCCGCCGACAGACTTGAACACGTTGTTAAAGATAAAACTTGCGCCAGTGGGGCCTTCTCTATAATCGATTTCACATCCCTGCAAATAACCAAGAGCCACAGGATCCACCAGTATCGGGCAATCGTCATTACCCAGTTTGCTATCCGTCTCGAGTATTTCTTCTGCGTAGGTCATGCCATAAGAAAGCCCACTGCAGCCTCCGCCATGGACAAACACCCTGATTCCTGCCACGTCTTCTTCAACCTGTCCAAGTAATTCGCCCATTTTTTCCAGAGCAATATCCGTAATAGCCATTATGTCTTTAGTAATTTCCGTCTGAAATTCCGCTGTGCCCATTGTTATACTCCTATGATATTTCAGTTAAAGTGCAATACTAACAAATATATAGGGTCATTCGAAAATATATCACCCTTAATGATTGTTGCTACCCAATGAAAAAATACACCCCGCCTGCTGGAATAGATCCTGATCGGCGCCAAAGAACTCAGCCATGCCGATGCAGGCACCCTCTACACGGTTTATGAAAATGATGAGGGCGAGACCTTGATAAAAATGGAGTTTTTACACAATGACACGCTGGCAATCTATCAGAGCAGCTCTGATAGTAAAGAAACAGCCATACCAGACATCGCTCTATTAAATCAGGATGGGACAAAAAATATTCAGAATGTGGTTTCTTATAGCGTAAATTCAGGGGAAACCGTCAACATCGAAGATGTCTATCATCACAAGGGTTTTGATTTCAGCGGGATGCGTAAGATTGCTGATGAGCTGAATTATCTATCACCCCCAATCAATGCTGTCTATTCCAATGAAAGATCATACTGGCGAGGTAATAGGTGCGCTACAGCTAATAAATGGCCCGCAAGAGAATGACGGTAAAATCATCCCGTTCTCAAAAACTGTACAAAAATTGGTTGAATCCCTCGCTTCTCAGGCAGCCATCGCCCTGAGCAACCAGCAGTTGATCAACGAACAAAAGAATCTGCTGGAATCAATTATTCAACTGATTGCTACCGCCATCGATGATAAATCGCCCTATACCGGAGAACATTGCCGCCGCGTACCTATGTTAACCATGATGCTGGCAAATGCTGCACGCACATGATACAAATTCAGGACCGTTAAAATCTTTTCAGATGACTGAAGAAGACCGCTACGAACTGGAAATTGCTGCCTGGTTACACGATTGCGGTAAGATCACAACGCCTGAATACGTCATTGACAAGGCAACCAAGCTGGAAACTATTCATGACCGAATTGAAGATGTCGGTACTCGCTTTGAAGTACTTAAACGCGATGCTGAGATTGCCCTGATGAAGAAGCATTTAGCAAAAGAACCATACGATTATTTCAATCTGAATAAGCGCATGCAGTCGGAGTTGAAAGAGAAAATTGCGAAGCTCGACGAAGAACTCGAATTCATCAGAAAACACAATTCCGGCGGGGAGTTCATGGCAGAAGAGGATATGGACAAAATACGCCGGATTGCTGAGAAAAACTGGCAAAACCCGCCAGGTGCAGTTCCTTTAATCAGTGAAAATGAAATATACAACCTCACTATTGCCAAAGGAACGCTAACGTCAGAGGAAAGAGAGATAATCAACCATCACATCGTGGCTACAATCAATATGCTTGAGACCTTGCCCTTCCCCAAACACCTTACTAACGTACCCGAATTTGCTGGAGGGCACCATGAACGAATGGATGGCAAAGGATACCCGAAGGGATTAACCCGGGATCAAATGACAGTACAGGCAAGAGCCATGGGTATTGCTGATGTGTTTGAAGCTCTAACTGCCAGAGACAGGCCGTACAAGAAAGGTAAAACTTTATCTGAAGCCCTGAATATTCTTGGTTTCATGTGCAAAGACAATCATATTGATCCTGACCTGTTCCAGATATTCATCGATAAGAAACTCTATCTGCAATATGCAAATGAGTATATGAATTCCGCACAGATCGATGAGGTTGACCATAGCAAGATACCAGGCTACCAGGAGGTCTAATTACAATCATATCCGGTAAATCCCTCATCATATGCGGTGATATGCGCAATAGCAGTTGATATCCGGTACAATTAAACGATAGAACACACTATGTAGACAGGTAACATAAAATGAGCAGAATGGTTTATTGTCAGGTACTGAAAAAAGAAGCACCTGCACTTGAACAGGTTCCCCATCCTGGTGAACTGGGCATACGCATCTACGAGAATGTTTCAGCAGAAGGCTGGCGTCAATGGCTTGATCGCCTGACTATCATCATGAATGAAATGCACATTAGCACTGCCGACCCCCAGGCATTGGAGGTGGTTGAGCATCACATGCTTGGGTTTCTATTTGGTGAAGGCGAAGAAGGAAAAATGCCTGCAGGATTTCAACCTCCTCCGGCAAAAAAATAATCAGCCAGGTTCAGCTGGCACTACAGTCACTGGCCAGATTCATTAGGGCCTTCATTTCGTGTACAGCCTCAGCTAAACCAGTAAATACCGCACGTGCAATAATGGCATGCCCGATGTTGAGATCAGATAAACCGGGTATCGCGGCGATTCGCTGTACATTGTGATAGTGTAAACCGTGCCCGGCATTGACTTTTAGCCCCTTGCTCAAACCATAGTCAACTGCTTCCCTGATTGATTCAAATTCTCTGTCACACAATTCATCTGTCTTTGCATCTGCAAAATGTCCAGTGTGCAATTCAACAACTGTTGCCCCTGCATCAATGGAAGCATCGAGTTGGGCCCTGTCTGGATCGATAAACAATGAGACCAGTATCCCTGCTTCCTGCAGGCGACGGGTACCATCTGTAACTCTGGAAATATTCCCTGCCACATCCAGGCCGCCCTCTGTGGTTAATTCTTCTCGCTTTTCAGGGACCAGGCAAACCTCATCTGGCAAGGTATAACACGCAATATCAATCATTTCATCAGTAACAGCCATCTCCAGGTTCATTCGTGTCTGAATCGTCTGTCGCATGATTTCCACATCCCTGTCCTGAATATGCCTCCGGTCTTCGCGTAGATGCAGAGTAATTATGTCCGCACCGGCCTCTTCAGCAATAAAAGCTGCCTGTACAGGATCTGGATAAATGGTTCCTCTTGCCTGACGCAGGGAGGCAACGTGGTCGATATTAACGCCGAGTTTTAATGCAGTCATGAAATTAGTTCTTAGGTCTTAGTTCTTAGGTCTTAGGTCTGGAGACTTACGACGGGTTTTAGCTCAAGCCCGATAATACCTGACGGAATACCTGTCTGCTATGTAAAACTTTACCAGACAATTGCCTGTCCAGCAGGTAGCGGACCAGTCTGCGACATTCTTTCAGGCTCTCTTTATCATCAAAAATATCATGGTAAAAATCCAACAGACTTTTGCCCCTGATGGAGATACCCTGCTCTCTTCCGTGATAATCATCTGCAGCAACTTGAGAAACAGGCCTTGGACCTTGTTCTGGCAGATACTGATAGGTACGTTCTGCACTAACCGGTCTGGATGATTCCGCTTCATGATGCAATATAAGTCCATAACCAGTCTGGCTTAGCAGTTCTTTTTCAAATCTACGTAAGACATATTGAATCGGCAGACCCTGGTAGAGTTCATTCAGACTATTACTGTAAAAGTCGAACAGGCTTTCATGCGCATCATGTCGATGCAACAGCTTCAACAATAACTCATTCAAATAAAAAGCCACATACCGTTGCTCAGCAAGCAATTCTCTGGCGCTACCTGTTGCCTCGATACCTGTAAGCAATGGCAACTCTCCTTTACCGCTCCAGCCCAATAAAAGTGGCTGAAATGGCATGACCAGGGCTCGTTTGCGGGACTTCGGGTTTCTTACGCCACGAGCAAGTAACCCAATTCGACCATATTGTCTGGAAAATATTTCGATTATCAGGCTGGTTTCACGAAACGGCCTTGAATGCAAAAGGAAGGCCGACTGGGACTGTACTCTCATTCTTCCTCTATATAGCCAATCGAACGAAGCATAGTCACATCATCTGACCAGTTTTCTCTTACCTTCACCCATAATTGTAGAAAAACTTTCCGTTCAAAATAAGATTCCAGTTCCTCTCTTGCTGAAGTGCCTACAGAGCGTAATTTTTCACCTTTTTTACCAATAGTAATACCCTTCTGACTTTCTTTCTCTACCCAGATAATTACGTCTGCCCGTAACAGTGTATCAGTCACCTCAAACTGCTGGATTTCTACAGCAAGCGCATAAGGGATTTCGTTGTGAAGTTGACGAAAAAGCTTCTCTCTTATTGTTTCTGAAACAATAAAACGTGCACCTTTGTCGGTCAATTGATCTTCAGGAAACAACAATGGGCTATCAGGGAGAAATTCTGGCAGGGTATTTAACAGGGCATCGACATTATCGCCATTGCTGGCAGACAGGGGGATAATAGCTTTGAAATCATGCATTTTCGAAGATGATTCTATCAATGGCAGCAGCTGGTTTTTATCTTTCAACTTATCAACTTTGTTGATTAGCAATATCAAGATATTTTTTTCCTGCTTAGCCAGCTTCAAAGCATTTTGATCCTCTTCTTTCCAGCCTTCAGAGGTAATCATCAACAAGGTCACGTCAACGCCAGCGAGGGCATTGGCTGCGGTCTTATTTAAAACCTTGTTGATATAACGTTTACTGCCGAGGTGTACGCCGGGTGTATCAACAAAAATCATCTGGCAATCGTCTGTTGTTCGTATGCCCAGCAAACGATGTCGTGTCGTTTGCGGTTTCGATGAGGTAATACTGATTTTCTTACCAATAATTCTATTTAACAGAGTAGATTTACCTACATTTGGACGACCCAGTATGGCGATAAAACCTGCGCGAAAAGTTTTTGTCATGATGTGCTCATCCAGCTAATGTCAGTAAAGCCTTTTCTGCAGAATCCTGCTCAGCTCTGCGGCGGCTTGATCCCTGCCCAATAAAGACCTGGCCGCCATCAACTATCTGACATTGCACCTTAAATGACTGCTTGTGGGGAGGTCCACTGACATCGAGAATAGAGTACACGGGGAGCTCCTGAGACCTTTCTTGTAATAGTTCCTGCAGCCGTGTCTTTGGGTCCTTATAAATATTATCCGGTTCACACAAAGCAAGGCGGCGGGTAAATATACGATTGACAAATTGCCTGCATGGCTTCATCCCGCCATCAAGATAGATAGCGCCAATTATCGCCTCAATAACATCTGAAAGAATTGAGTCTCGTGCCTGGTCGCCACTTTTGAGGGCACCAGGGCCGAGAATAAGATAAGAGCCGAGATCAAGTTCTCTACCGAGCTCTGCCAGGGTCTCCTGTCTAACGAGGCTGGCTCGCAACCTGGTCAATTTGCCTTCATCTGCATTTGGGAATTTCTCATAAATAGCATCAGCTATTATGAAACCAAGCAAACTATCCCCAAGAAACTCAAGTCTTTCATAGTTGTCCGAGCCATAACTTCGATGGGTCAGGGCACGTATTAATAGCTCCGGCTGAGCACTGAAATCATAGACAAGTGCACGCTTTAATCTAGCCAGGCTTCCATTATTGAAGAGGAATTTCGACACTATTCTCGAAATCCAGTAAGGCGCTGATGTTGTATGCCATCGGTACAACCCTTTCGTAATCGATGCTTATCACCCTGGTATTCTTCGTCTTTGTAATCGATAAAGCTTGATGAAGATCCAGCATATCAGCCGCCATATCGATATAAAGAGTATCACTAACTCTTTGTATTATCTGATTTCGTGACCATGTAGCTACACCAGGTTGTTCTGCCATTCTTTCCAAGCTATTCACGATCTTATTATTTTCAAGATATGCTGGTACCAGCTTCATTGTAATCAGGGCAAAAAGAACTATCAGGGCGGCTCCACCGATAAGGCCCCACATTGAGGCACCTGTTTGTTTACTTGCTCGGTTGAAGTTGTCCATATAAACCTCCTATATCAAATCAAAATTAGTCATTATTTATTTTGTGCATTTAGCATAGTACCAATTCGGCTCCAGTTAACGCCACCGCCATTGGACCAGTCCCAGGAAAACCAGATAAAAAAAGCCTTGCCAACAACATTGCTGTCAGGCACGAAACCCCAGTAGCGACTGTCGTTACTATAGTTGCGGTTATCTCCCATGACAAAATACTTGCCTGCAGGCACCTCAAATTTCATTGTATTGTTAGCGGCTCGACGTGGGTCTAATAATATATCGTGCTTAACATTATCCAGGTCTTCAATAAACTTATTCAGCGAGAGATTTCGGCTGACCCCATTTTTAAAGTCATATTTCCCGTCAGCCACCTGTGTCATTACTTTGCCATTAACATATAGCTTTTCAGATTTATATTCAATTTTATCGCCAGGTAGACCAACTACCCTTTTAACAAAATGCATTTTAGGATCATGCGGGAAACGAAAAACCATGATATCCCCTCGTTTCGGGTCCGACACAGAGACCACTTTCTGGTTTATCACCGGCAACCTGACACCATAGCTAAATTTATTCACCAGGATAAAGTCACCAACATTCAATGTAGGGAGCATAGATCCTGATGGAATTCTAAACGGTTCAGCAATAAATGAACGCAAAACAAACACAATCAGAATGACAGGAAAAAAGGCCTTGGCATATTCGACAAGTAAAGGGTCTCTGGGTGATTTTCCAGCTTCTTGAACCTTGACCGCCCTTTTACCGGCAAAGAAAGCCCCATCGAGTAGCCAGATAGCACCAGTGACCAGAAGTGCGATAAAGAGTATTAACGAAAAATCCATATTTAGTGCTCCCTCAAGGTAGTATTGATGAGTTCAGTTGGTCTGTCAGTGTTCAGGGCAAGACCCGCCTCGAAGCGAATGGCCATAGTCCTTTGCAAGAGGCGGAACGCGGCCATGGGGCTGACAAACCAACCCTTCGGGCGCTCCTGTGGTGTCCCGCAACGGCGTTGCAGTGCTTGACAAGGACATAGCCATTGCCCGCACACTGCGTCTTGCTGCAAAACACCACAGGAACGCTGCACCCATCGATACTTCCTTGAGGGAGCACTAATCCTCCGAGACCTTTAACACAGCAAGAAAGGCTTCCTGTGGAATTTCCACTGAGCCTATCTGCTTCATGCGTTTTTTACCTGCTTTCTGTTTTTCCAGTAACTTGCGTTTGCGTGTAATGTCACCGCCATAACATTTTGCTGTTACATTCTTTCGCAGTGCCTTAACTGTTTCTCTAGCAATTATCTTACCGCCAATTGCAGCTTGTATGGCTATATCGAACATCTGCCTGGGGATAATCTCACGCATCGCCTTAATCAGACCACGCCCTTTATACGGGGCGTTGCTTTTGTGTACGATGACAGAAAGTGGGCCTACACGCTCACCATTAATTAATACATCGACTCTGACCACATCGGCGGCTCTGAATTCCAGAAATTCATAATCCATCGAGGCATAGCCCCGACTGACCGACTTTAGCCTGTCAAAGAAATCCAGTACGACTTCACTCATGGGCAATTCATAAGTCAGCATGACCTGCCGTCCAAGATATTGCATATCCTTCTGCACACCACGCTTATCATTACAAAGCTGCATCACGCTGCCGACATATTCCTGCGGCATTAATAAATGAGCAACGATGATCGGCTCCCTGATTTCCTCAATCAGTGAAATATCAGGCAGGCGTGCTGGATTATCAACACGCAACACATCCCCCTTTTTTGTCAGCACTTCATAAATGACAGTTGGGGCGGTAGTAATCAGATCAAGATCATACTCTCTTTCCAGGCGCTCCTGAATAATCTCCATATGAAGCATGCCGAGGAAACCACAGCGGTAACCATGACCCAGGGCATCGGAGTTTTCCGGTTCAAAATAGAGTGAAGCATCATTCAGGCTTAATTTTTCAAGGGCATCACGAAAACCATGGTAATCACCCGAATTGACCGGATACAGACCTGAGAATACACGCGGCTGTGACTCCTTGAATCCTTTCAGGGGTTCATCTGTCGGTCGGTCACGCAATGTTACCGTATCACCCACACGTGCACTGCGTATATCTTTGATTCCTGCAACCATGAAGCCAACTTCACCACATCGTAAAATACCTGTTTCTGTACGTTTAGGTGTAAAAACGCCAACATTGTCGACAATATATTCACTGCCTGTGGCCATTAGCCGAATCCGATCTTTTTTCTTAAGTTCACCTTCGACGATTCTGATAAGAGATACCGTCCCCAGGTAGTTATCAAACCAGGAGTCAATTATCAGGGCTTTTAGCGTGGCGTCGGAATGGTCGGCAGGAGGTGGAAGTTTCTTGACAATGGCTTCCAGAACTTCCTTTACGCCAAGTCCACTTTTAGCACTGGTTTCGACTGCTTCTGAGGCATCGATACCGATGACGTCCTCTATCTCGGCGCGAACCCGCTCTGGTTCAGCAGCAGGAAGATCAATCTTATTCAGAACAGGCAGCACTTCAAGCCCGATATCAACAGCGGTGTAACAATTGGCGACCGTCTGTGCCTCAACACCCTGGGCGGCATCAACAATCAGCAGGGCCCCTTCGCAAGCCGTGAGCGAGCGAGAAACTTCATAAGAGAAGTCTACGTGGCCGGGAGTGTCGATGAGATTTAACTGGTATGTCTGACCATCATCAGCCAGGTATTCAAGACGAACACTTTGTGCCTTGATGGTAATACCTCGCTCACGCTCGATATCCATAGAATCAAGCACCTGCTCATTCATCTCACGTTCGGTCAAACCGCCGCATAGCTGAATGAAACGATCAGCCAGGGTAGATTTACCGTGATCGATATGAGCAATAATCGAGAAATTTCTGATGTGGTCTGTCGCAGACTCTGACACGCGGCAGGTCCCCATTAATAAAAATGGCGATTATACGCTATTGAAGACACTGAGAGGAAAGTGATTCCTTTCCTTTTTATATCTATGGCTTAAGAACCAGAAATTGAGAGCCCTTGCCCCGTTTGACCAGCACAGCAGCCGACTTCCCTTTCTTCAAAGCACTCACAGCTTTCTTATATCCTTTAACGTCATGTAGCTTGTGCTTATTCATCAGAAGTATAACATCACCTTTTCTGAGACCCGCTTTCGCTGCCGCAGAATCTGCCGCTACCGCTATCACAAGCACACCATAATCAAGTTCAAGCTGTTTCTTTTCCTCATTGGTCAGATTGCGGACATTCATGCCTAACAATCCAGCTTTATTCTTCTCAGCAGTGTCCTGGTCGTCTTCAAGGCTGGCAACATCTGATTCCGGAAGCTGGCCGATAGTGACATTCACCATTCGACTTTTTCCACCACGCATGACTTTTATACTTGCTACAGTTCCCACCCTGGTACGTCCAACAAAAAATGGCAGATCCGATGAATGCCTGACAGGTTTACCGTTATATTCAATAATCACATCCTGCACCTGCAAGTCTGATTTTGAAGCAGGACTGTCAGGCATTACAGACGAGACCAATGCACCAAATGGTTTGTCCATATCAAGGGCTTCGGCAAGTTCACGATTGACGTCCTGAATAGTGACGCCCAACCAGCCGCGTTTAACCTTGCCACCGGAACGCAATTGATCTGCCACCTGCATCGCCAGATCTATTGGTACGGAGAATGCCAGCCCCATGTAGCCTCCTGAACGGCTATAAATTTGTGCATTGATGCCAACAACTTCACCTTTCATATTAAACAACGGGCCACCCGAATTGCCTGGATTTATTGCCACATCAGATTGGATAAAAGGGATGTAATTTTCGTTCGGCAGACTTCGACCCTTGGCTGAAACAATTCCTGCCGTAGCGGTATTCTCAAAGCCGAAGGGAGAGCCGATTGCCAGCACCCACTCACCAACTTTCAGTTCATCAGGTTTCCCGAATTTAAGGTATGGAAGACCTTTTGCATCGACTTTTAACAGTGCAACATCACTTCGTTTATCGGTACCAATCACCTTTGCTACCATTTCACGACGGTCCGTCATCCGAACTATGATTTCATCAGCATTATCCACAACATGTGCAGAAGTCAGTACATACCCATCGGCAGAAATGATAAAACCTGAACCCAGGGATCTGACACTGGGCTGCTGTCCATTCGACTCCGGCATCTGGCCAAAAAACTTTTCAAAGAAATCATGGAAAGGGCTGTCTTCCGGAATTTCAGGCATTTGCAGTTCACCATGCCCGATCTGCATTTTCTTTGTTTTTTGTTTTGTACTGATATTTACAACTGCCTTACCTTGCTCTTCGACCAGGCCCACAAAATCTGGCAATGAGGAGGCATGAGTTGTAGATACAAGGAAGAATAAAGAGACAAAGAATACCGGCAACAATAATAACTTTTTCATGGATGAGACCTCGGAACTACAAAATGGAATAAAAGGGCACCTCTATTAATGGAGTATGCTGAAACGCTATCGCCTTTCGATTAAGATCGGCTCGAAGAATGCAGAAAATAAAGCAGACCTGATTACTCGACTGACAAATATGAATGTTAACCATGCACCTCCAAGTCCAGATAATATGGCGATTAATTCACCATCTTCAAGCCCAGATGCTCGCGCAAGAGCATCGCCGGCTACCGCGGCCAAAATGAGTACAAGTAATGGGAGTAAATAAACCATCAATGAAGCAAAAACAAGCGCCATTCTATTCAAGCCAATGATGATCTCATCACCCGGTCTGGCATTGATGGTGTTTTCTGCTACGAGCAATCTCTTCTTGCTGCCAAACAAAGGTGCCAACAAAGTTGTTCCACAGCTGCCACTGGATGC
>JAUVSB010000119.1 GCA_030597275.1 Gammaproteobacteria bacterium | reverse complement strand
GATATGTACGGTAGCGATCTCGCCCCGCGGATATCGCAACAGGATCATTAGCAATTAGCTCAAATACACGAGAATAGCTGGAATAATTCTCCGTAAGTTTAGTGCTGAGATTTATTAATACAGTCCTATCGTCGCCCTCATGTCCAATCATACCAATAATTACCGGTTCCTGCCCGTTCTCTGTTTCAAGTAGTGCATGGGGGATGAAATCCAGCTCGCTAAACGTCCACAGTAATGTATCGAGTTGTTTCATCTCCTGCTCATTTCCTGCACGGATATAAACCCTGTAGCCATTTTTGTAGGCCTTTCTTACTAGCTTGCAAACATATGAGAGTAATGCAGAACTCTCCTTGTTCTCTACGATATGAAAATCTACCTGTGTCATGCAGCTCGCGCTCTGTTGCGTAAAAATTCACAAAGTAGTTTGACGGGCCTGCCTGTGGATCCTTTTTTTGAGCCACTGAGCCATGCTGTGCCGGCAATATCCAGGTGAGCCCAGTCATATTTTTTCGTATAACGTGATAGGAAACAGGCCGCTGTTATGGCGCCCGCCTTGTGCCCGCCGATATTGGCCATATCTGCAAAATTACTCTTAAGCTGCTGATCGTATTCCTCCCATAGTGGCAAATACCAGACCCGATCCTGGGCTTTGATGCCAGCATCGATGATTTCCTGTGCGAGATGATCCTGGTTACTGAATACGCCACTAGCATGTGCGCCTAGCGCAACAACACATGCGCCCGTCAGTGTGGCGACATCGATAACAGTCGATGGCTTAAAGCGTTCTGCATAGGTCAGTGCATCACACAGTATCAATCTGCCCTCGGCATCAGTATTGAGGATTTCTATCGTTTGTCCAGACATGCTGGTGACAACATCGCCGGGTTTATTGGCATCACCGTCCGGTAAATTTTCTGAGCTGGGCACAATTGCAATGACGTTCAGTGGTAGTTTCATCTCTGCAATGGCACGCATGGTACCCAGTACGCTTGCGCCTCCGCACATATCATATTTCATCTCGTCCATAGCCGATGAAGGTTTCAGTGAGATTCCTCCGGCGTCAAAGGTCAGTCCCTTGCCGACAAGTACTACAGGTGCATCTTTGCTGCCGCCGCCTTTATGTTCAAGTATGATTAGTTTAGCTTCCTGTCGACTTCCACGAGATACCGACAGCAGCGCACCCATGGAAAGCTTTTCCATAGCCGTTTCACTCAGGACTTTGAGTTTCAGGTTGAAGTCCGTGGCCAGTTCTTTTGCCTGTCCAGCCAGGTAGGAGGGGGTGCATATATTACCGGGAAGGTTGCCGAGCTCGCGTGCCATGGTTACGCCTGAAGCGATAGCCTTGCCTGTGAGCACGGCCTGCCTGGCTGTATTCAGATTCGAACGGTCAGGAATGAATAATGTTAACTTTTGAATCGCTTTATTTTTTTTCTGCTTTTTTGATTTCGTTGTGTCGAAGTGATAACTGCTATGCGCTGACTGAATAATGATTTGCTCTATGCGTGTTGCAAGGTCAGCACCTTCTATTTCAATTTCAGGTAAAAACAGGATGGCTTCATTGATCTTATTGGCCTGTAATTTTTGAATAATTTTGGCTGTAATTTTTTGCAGCTTGCTGCTATCAAAATCATCTTCATTTCCACATCCAATCAAGAGAATACGGTCGGCTGGAATACTGCCTGTTTCCGGCAGCAATATAGTCTCTCCGCATTCCCCAGTGATGTCGCCTCGCTTAATAAGCCTTGAAATTACACCTTTTGAGCTTTTATCAATAACACGGGTAGATGGACTCATTCCCTGATCTTCATAAACAGCAAGAACCAGGCAGGATGACCGCTGTTTTTCAGGGTTGCCGCTTTTTACTTTAAAATCAATCAAACTCACCTCCAGATTCCCAGTTAGAGAACCATTATGATATATTTATCTGTTATATTCTAAGATTATCACATCAGGAACTACAGGCTTGTTTTCATTAATTCATTCTCACAATACACTCTTGAGTGCGTAGGACTAAGCATTGATACTCGATCGTTCTCTAACTCGGGAAATTACCTACACCGGTATTGCCGCCACAATTATTATTTTCAGCATATTTCTGGTCGCAAGGCTGGTTTCACTGCTGGCTCAGGCTGCCCGAGGAGATGTGCCTGCTGATTTAGTGTTTACGCTGCTGGGTTTACGCCTGATTTCAACTTTTGATGTTTTGCTGCCGGTCATGTTCTTTCTTGCCATATTAATGGTTATGGACCGTTGGATTCGAGATAACGAGCTTTCGGTCTGGGCTGCAAGTGGTGTTGGTTTAAGACGATTGCTGAAACCGCTGGTAATCATGGGCCTGGTGCTGGCAACTATCATTGCGATGTTTGCACTATTTATTGCACCGGGTGCAGACGTAAAAGCTAAAACTCTGAAACAGCAGGGGCTTGAGCGGGCAATGGTGTCAGCGATTACTCCTGGTGTTTTTAATGAAGCGCAAAATGGCCAGGCAGTTTACTATGTCGAAGAAGTGGGTCTGGATGACAACACACTACGAAATATTTTTACCTATGGTGAAGCACAGCAAAGAGAAGGTGTGGTTGTAGCAGAACGGGGGTTTCAGCAAATAGATGAGAACACGGGTGACCGCTTTATTATATTAAAAAATGGCTCTCGCTATGAAGGCATACCCGGTAATGCAGATTACCGCATGATTGATTTCGAAACCTACGCTATTCGCATAAAACCTGTAAAGAAAGTTTCAGAACATTTGTATCCCAAGGAAATGCCTTTTGGTGATCTTCTGGCAAGTAACGAGAGGGCACACAAGGTGGAAATCCAGTGGCGTTTATCCAAAGTAGCGATTGTCCCTGTGTTGGCAATACTAGCGCTGGCATTCAGTTCACTGGATGTAAGACGTGGCAGGCTTGGACGCATCATGGGAGCCATAGGAATATATTTTCTTTATTCAAACATTCTTGGCTTTGCCCACGCTTTGCTTAAGTCTGGCAAGGTACCAGTATTTCTTGGTATGTGGTGGGTGCATGGGATCTTCCTCGTGTTCGCGTTATATATGCTGCAACGCAGGATAGCAAACCGCTCGTTATTACCCGGCCTGGACTGGTTGCGTCGCTGATGATGAATATTCTTGACTGGTATCTGGCTCGTACCATATTCAAATATACAAGCATGGTAATGTTTGTCCTCGTGGGCTTGTTTATTTTTTTACAGTTTCTTGATGAGATTTCACGCGTTGGTACGGGCAACTATGGTTTTTTCGATATGGTGCTCTTTCTGATTCTTAGCACTCCTCGCGTAGTTTATGAAATTTTCCCTATGTCAGCCCTGTTAGGGACCATGCTCGGCCTGTCATCTCTCGCAGTTGATTCTGAATTGATTGTTATGCGTGCAGCAGGAATATCGATCATGGGGATCGCGGGCTCGGTGATGAAATCTGCCGCCCTGATAATTTTGACAGCGGTACTGATTGGTGAGTTTGTTACCCCCTATGCAGAAACCCAGGCGCAGCGCGGACGTTCTGAAGCCTTGCAAAAAAGAGTTAGTCAACAGTCTGACTTTGGATTATGGATGCGTGATGAAAATTCAATTATCAAGGTGGGTGAGATGTTGCCTGATCTTAAACTGCTGAATGTAAAAATATTTGAGTTCGATGATGCAGGGAATATGCGAGCAGCTGCTGTAGCCGACAGTGGGAAATTTGAGAACAATGAATGGGTACTTTTTAACCTTCGGCAGAGTATTTTTGTTGATAAAGGTATCAAGACGATACATATGGAATCTGCAAACTGGCATTCAAAACTGGGGCCTGAAGTGCTGAAAGTCTTTCTTGTCCGGCCAGAGCAATTGTCAGCACTGGACCTGGATCGCTACATAAAACATTTGCAGGAAAATTCTCAAAATACAGATCGCTATGAACTGGCTTTCTGGCAGAAGATATCCTCACCCCTGGCTATTGTTGTGATGGTGCTACTCGGTATTCCTTTCGTCTTCCGTAGTGTTCGCAGTGGTGGAGTGGGTGGTACGCTGTTTCTGGGTATTATGCTTGGGCTAATCTTTTTCGCTATGGCGAAAGGGTTTGGATTCCTAGTGTTGATCTATGGGATCCCGCCGCTGGCGGGAGCGTTTATACCCTTGCTGATATTCTTAGTTGTCTCGTTGGTGATGTTGAAGAAAGTCGCCTGAGTTTTTTTGTTTGTGCTGGCGCACGGCTGGGTTGTCTTTTTAATCTTCGATTAGGTTTTTGCCGTGCTTTTCGCACTTCTTGTGCGAGGTCATTTCTTTTGACGGCAAAAGAAACGAACCAAAGAAAAGCCGCCCCTACCGCGTTGGCCTTCGGCGTCTCTGCGCGCTTCAGCTTAGCCCGGTCGCTGCGGAACTCGCTGCGCTCAGACAGTCCTCGCTTTTCTCCGGTCTAAGCCTCCAGTGCTCGACAACGCAAAAGGGGATGGGCAGATCAAAACCTGAAGCAG
>JAUVSB010000029.1 GCA_030597275.1 Gammaproteobacteria bacterium | reverse complement strand
TTCGAACGATTTCTCAATCCTGAACGTGTCTCTATGCCGGATTTCGATATTGATTTCTGTATGGATAAACGTGACCTGGTGATTGAGTATGTTACTCAGCATTATGGCTCGGACAAGGTCTCGCAAAGTATGACCTATGGCACTATGGCAGCGCGTGCTGTGGTTAAAGATGTTGGCCGAGTCATGGATTTGGGCTATGGCTTTGTAGACCAGCTTGCGAAGCTGATACCCGGTGAACCGGGCATGACACTGACTAAGGCCATTGATTCTGAAAAAGAGCTGCGTGACCGTATCGATCAGGATGATGATGTACGTGAATTGTTCAGGCGTGCCCGTTCCCTGGAAGGTATGGCCAGGAATGCGGGAAAGCATGCCGGCGGGGTAGTTATTGCACCGACAGCACTTACTGATTTTACCGCCTTATACTGCGAACAGGGGGTTACCCAGATGGTTACCCATCTGGACATGAAGGATGTAGAAGCCGTTGGCCTGGTTAAGTTCGATTTTCTTGGTTTACGTACGCTTACCATCATCGATAATGCATTAAAAACAGTAAACCGTTTTCGTCAGAAAAATGCCGAGCCTGTAATGGCGCTTGAAGATATTGATGTTAGTGATGAGAAGACATTCAAGTTGATCCAGGCCTGCGGTACTACGGCTGTTTTTCAGCTTGAATCCAGTGGTATGAAAGATGTCATCAAAAAGCTGCAACCGGATAATTTCGACGATATGGTGGCAGTCGTCGCGTTGTATCGACCCGGGCCCCTGGGTTCTGGCATGGTTGATACCTTCATCGAGCGCAAGCACGGACGAGAAAAAATTATTTACCCGCATCCATCTCTGGAAGAAATACTGAAACCCACCTATGGAGTCATTGTTTACCAGGAGCAGGTGATGCAGATTGCCCAGGTGCTGGCCTCATTTACCCTTGGTGCTGCAGATATGTTACGGCGTGCGATGGGCAAAAAGATCGCCGAAGAAATGGCAAAACAGCGTGAGAATTTCCGAGCTGGTGCTGAAAGCAATGGCATTGATGGCAAGCAGGCAGACAGCATCTTTGACTTGATGGAAGAATTTGCCAAGTACGGATTCAATAAGTCTCATTCCGCTGCGTACGCACTGGTTGCATTCCAGACTGCCTGGTTCAAGGCTCATTACCCGGCCATGTTTCTTGCCTCAACACTATCGGCGGATATGGAAAAGACAGATAAGGTCGTCATGCTGATAGCCGAATGCAGGGATATGGGGCTGACAGTGTTACCGCCTGACATTAATCACTCAGTTTTTTCTTTCGAGGCCACAGCAGAAGATACTATTGTTTATGGGCTGGGTGCGATCAAAGGTGTTGGTCAGGCTGCAATTGAGGAAATCACCCGGGCAAGAGAAGAAAAAGGACAGTTCAGTGACCTCTATGATTTTTGTCGCTCGCTGGATTTAAAAAAGGTGAATCAGCGCACGTTGGAGATCCTGATTGGCGCAGGGGCACTCGACCAGATGGGGGCCCATCGCGCATCCTTGATGGCAAATCTGTCCAATGCCATGTCATTGTCAGGACAGGAGTTAAGAAACCGTACAGCCGGTCAGGATGATTTGTTCGGCAGCTCGGATGAGCTGGAACTGGATGTGGACTGGATTGATGTTGCGGAATATTCAGAGGACGAGCGTCTTAAAGGAGAGAAAAAACACCTTGGCCTGTATCTGACAGGACACCCGATGAATCAATACCAGAAGGAGCTGAGCAATTTCATTAGCTGTTCATTGAGCGACGTAGATTCAGCAGAAGGAAAGCAGGTCACCATAGCGGGACTTATTATTGGAATGCGTACGCGCAATACACGACGTGGCCGCATGGCGATACTGACGCTGGACGACCAGTCTGCCTGGCTGGAAATCCCCATCTACTCTGAACTCTATGAAAGCAATAAACAATTACTGCAGGAAGATCGACTGGTCATTATCAGTGGTAAGGCCGGTTATGATGATTATACTGGAGGTACCCGCGTCACTGCCGAGCGTATCCATGATATGGACTCTGCACGTGAAACCTTTGCAACTAATTTACGCATTGCATTGAAAAAGGATGCAGCTGATTTCGTGGATGAGCTGAAACTGGTTCTGCAGCCAGTTGCAGGAGGAACGACACCAGTTATCATTGATTACATGAATGATGATGCAAAAGCGAGCATACATCTGCCCCGAGAATGGTGTGTACAACCCTCTGCAAGGTTGCTGGATGAACTAAATAAGCTGAGCGCAGTCGGTAAAGCGGTATGTGAATATAATGCTGCTTCTGCACGTATGCATTAAGCTGTTCCACTAAGTTGCGAAGAGACTGGATTCGATATGATTATTCATGATTTATTAGATGTGCCCTTTATCCTTTGATCGTTAAAGCGTTATACTTTCACCGATTGCATGAACCTTGAAGCTGGATAAAAGATGAATCTCAATTTTCTCGATTTTGAGCAACCTATCGCCGAACTTGAAGCCAAGATCGACGAATTACGCCATGTTGGTGTAACGAGTGATGTCAGCCTGACTGATGAAGTGGCTCGCTTGCACAGTAAAAGTATAAAGCTCACTGAATCCATTTTTTCCTCTCTCACCCCATGGCAGGTTTCACAGCTGGCCCGCCATCCTCAGCGCCCTTATACGCTTGATTATATAGAAAAGATATTTACTGATTTCCAGGAATTGCATGGCGACCGTATGTTTGCCGATGATCCCGCCATAGTCGGCGGACTGGCGCGCCTGGAAGGGCGGCCGGTAATGGTGATAGGCCAGCAAAAAGGGCGTGATACCAAAGAGAAGGTTCGCAGGAACTTCGGTATGCCTCGCCCTGAAGGATATCGCAAGGCCATGCGTCTGATGCAGATGGCCGAACGTTTTAAATTGCCCCTGTTAACATTTATTGATACACCCGGGGCCTACCCCGGTGTGGATGCTGAAAAACGCGGCCAGAGTGAAGCTATCGCGCGTAATCTTTTCATCATGTCTGATTTAAAAACACCGATCATCTCTACCGTGATCGGGGAAGGGGGCTCGGGCGGCGCACTGGCTATCGGTGTTTGCGATAAGCTGTTGATGTTCCAGTACTCGACGTATTCCGTCATATCACCCGAAGGCTGTTCCACTATTTTGTGGAAAAGTGCTGATAACGCTGCTGATGCTGCTGAGGTCATGGGTTTGACGGCACAACGCCTGAGCGAGCTGGGTCTGAATGATGGCATTATTGAAGAGCCGCTGGGTGGCGCTCACCGTGATGTCGATCTTGCAGCTGAAAACCTGAAAAAGATGTTACTGAAAAACCTTGAAGCACTTGATGCAATGACACCTGCTGAATTGCTGGAAGCTCGCTATCATCGTTTACGTCAGTACGGTGTGGATAATTTTCAGGAATAAGGTACTCTGGTGCCTGATTCCTCTGCTGTCGGTTTTACCCTCTCGAGTCTTAAGCAGTCTCTTGATGAGCAGCTTTTTGTAGAACCAGACAGCGCTGTCTACCTGGCATTTAGCGGCGGTCTTGACTCACACGTATTGCTGCATGCCCTTTCCGGTCTTGCTGAAGGCTACCCCTTTTCTCTGCAGGCCATCCATGTAAACCATTCGCTGCAACCGGAATCTACAGACTGGGCAAAGCATTGCCAGAGTGTCTGTGATGAGCTTGGAGTGCCGCTGACGATTAAAACAGTGGAAGTTTCAACCCGGCAAGGTGAAAGCCTGGAGGCCGCAGCCAGGGATGCCAGGTATGCCGCGATAGCAGAGGTTTTGCCAGATAATGGTCTTTGCATGACGGCTCAACATATCAACGATCAGTCTGAAACGCTGCTGCTACAGCTATTGCGTGGCGCAGGTGTACATGGGCTGGCCTCTATGCCGCTAAGCAGGGCGCTGGCTAGTGGCAAATTGCTGAGGCCACTGCTTGCCTTCACGCGTGATGATCTACATGCTTATGCCATTAAGTATGAGTTGAACTGGCTGGAAGATCCCAGTAATCAGGATCAGCGTTTTGATCGAAATTTCCTGCGTAATGAGATTCTACCCGCCTTACGTAAACGCTGGCCTGGAATGGATAAAAGCCTGTCACGCAGTGCCCGGCATGCCGCTTCAGCGGCCTTGATGCTGGATGAAATGGGGCGTGCTGACCTGTTTCTTTGCCAGGCCGCGAGTAATTATTTTTTCCCACCAGCTATAGCCAGTTTACGCGCAGATCTATTGAGCGAATTGTCGGCTGAGCATCAATTGAATGCCTTGCGATGCTGGGTTCGAATCAACGATTTGAATGTGCCGGGTGCTGAACGGTTGCAGAGTTTTATAAAACTGCTCATTGAATCACCGGAGAAAGGCGCTGTCGTCTGGCAGCAGGGAGCGTTCAGGTTATATGACAAAATGCTCTGGTTATGCAACAGCTCTGAAGTAGTACAGCCTGAAAATGAGATTCTGAGCTGGAACATCGGTAAACCATTGCAAATCCCACATCTGCAACAGGAACTGCGTTCAATTGAGATAGCAGGAGAGGGTATAGCTAAATCCGCAATAAGCGATTCTAACTTAAAGGTTCGCTTTCGACAGGGTGGAGAGGTCTGCAGAATGCCGGGCGATCACGGCAGCAAACCATTGAAAAGGCTATTACAAGATTTGGCCGTACCACCCTGGCAGCGGGCTGGACTGCCATTAACCTATCTGCATGATGAACTGATTGCAGTCTCATCACTATGGACTAATCCTCACTATCTGCCCGCTGTTGATGAAATGGGTGTTGTTTTCTCCATTCACAATAAATAGATGCATAGAATGTAGAATCCTGGAGCTTGTGACATGAAATCTGAAACTTTTTTCCTGATGTTCTCATTGTGAATGGAGGGATGCTTTGCTATCCTTTCCTCCCGTTCGGGGAACAGTCCCCGCACAGTGAGTCCTGAACGGTGACATGACAAAATATATCTTTATTACTGGCGGTGTTGTTTCTTCTCTCGGCAAAGGCATCGCTGCCGCTTCTCTGGCGGCAATCCTCGAAGCACGCAAGCTTAAAGTAACCATGTTGAAGCTGGACCCGTATATTAATGTGGATCCCGGCACCATGAGCCCACTGCAGCACGGCGAAGTATTTGTTACCGTTGATGGTGCTGAAACGGATCTTGATCTGGGGCATTACGAACGCTTTATCCGCACTACCATGACCCGCAAGAACAACTTCACCTCCGGTCGGGTGTATGAGCGGGTTATCAGTAAAGAGCGACGAGGAGATTACCTCGGTGGAACAGTTCAAGTTATTCCCCACATCACTGATGAAATAAAGAGCCTGGTAGAGCAGGGCGCAGAGGGTTCAGATGTTGCGCTAGTCGAAATAGGCGGAACGGTTGGTGATATCGAGTCATTGCCATTCCTCGAAGCTATACGCCAGATGGGTATAGAAAAGGGCCGCGATAACGTTGCTTATATCCATCTTACCCTGGTGCCATGGATTGCAGTGGCCGGCGAGCTTAAAAGCAAACCGACACAGCATTCGGTGAAAGAATTACGCAGTATTGGTATCCAGCCGGATGTCCTGATCTGCCGCAGTGAACGCCCCATGCCTGAAGGAATGCGAAAGAAGATCGCCCTGTTTACCAATGTGCCAGTTGATGCGGTCATATCGGCTTGCGATGTGGATAGCATCTACAAGATCCCCGTAGCGCTGCATCAGCAGAATCTCGACGCGATCATTGCCCGTCAGCTGAATTTGGATCTTCCTGAAGCTGATCTGTCAGAGTGGGAACAGGTTGTCTACAATCTTGAACACCCGGAATCATCAGTGACCATTGGTATGGTTGGGAAATATGTCGATTTGACCGAGTCCTACAAATCACTGTCTGAAGCCTTGATACATGCAGGGATACATACCCGCACAAAGGTTAATATTCGTTATTATGATGCCGAGGATCTTGAAGAAAACGGTACTGACAGTCTTTCTGAGGTCGACGCTATACTGGTTCCTGGTGGATTTGGCCTGCGCGGGATAGAAGGTAAGATCGCCGCAGCTCAATACGCTCGAGAAAATAAGGTGCCTTACCTGGGTATCTGTCTCGGTATGCAGGCTGCTGTAATTGAATACGCGCGAAATGTAGCTGGAATGGCGGATGCGCATAGTACAGAATTTAACATCGACACCCCTTTTCCTGTCATCGCCATGATTACTGAATGGCAGGATGCCGATGGCTCAGTTCAGGTACGAGACCACAGTAGCGATATGGGCGGAACCATGCGTCTCGGTGCTCAGGACTGCCTGCTAAAGAAGGACAGTCTGATACATGACCTGTACGGCAAGGATGTGATCGATGAGCGGCATCGGCATCGCTATGAATTTAATAATGCCTATCGAGACAAGTTAGAGCAGGCGGGTCTGGGATTATCCGGTACATCGGCTGATGGTGAACTGGTAGAAGTCATTGAACTTTCTGACCATCCGTGGTTCATCGGTTGCCAGTTCCACCCTGAATTCACCTCATCACCGCGAGACGGGCACCCGCTATTTAAAGGATTTGTTCTCGCCGCAGGTGCTGTACATAAGCAGCATGTTGCAGATGAGGCGGGTTGCTAGTTGTAGAGTCAGCAGAATGAAGTTGATTGATTTCGAGGTGGGTCTGGATCACCCCTTCTTTCTAATTGCCGGGCCCTGTGTTATTGAATCAAAACAGTTGGCTATCGATACTGCAGGAAAATTGCTAGAAATAACTCGCGAGCTGGAAATTCCTTTTATTTTCAAGTCTTCCTATGACAAGGCAAACCGTACTTCAGGACAGTCCTATCGAGGATTGGGCATGGATGAAGGTTTGACCATACTCGATGAAGTACGCCGTCAGACAGGTGCACCTGTTCTCACCGATGTACACAGTGCAGCAGATGTGAAAGCGGTTTCTGAGGTCGTAGATGTGCTGCAGACCCCGGCTTTTCTTTGTCGTCAGACTGACTTGATCGAAGCCGTCGGTTCCTGCGGTAAACCGGTCAATATCAAGAAAGGACAGTTCCTTTCACCGGAAGAAATGAGTCAGGTTTCCAGTAAGGCAATTGCCGCGGGCGGTGAAGGTCGCGTAATGGTCTGTGAACGCGGGGTGTCGTTTGGTTATAATAACCTGGTCGTGGATATGCGGTCTCTGGCAATTATGCGCAACACCGGTTGTCCGGTAGTCTTTGACGTCACACATTCAGTGCAGCAACCCGGTGGGCAGGGCACGCATTCCGGTGGTAACAGAGAATACATTCCGGTACTGGCCAGGGCGGCAGTAGCAGTCGGGGTGTCTGGCCTGTTTATGGAAACCCATCCAGATCCTGATAAGGCGCTCAGCGATGGCCCAAACGCATGGCCATTGGATCGTATGAAAGAATTACTGCAGCACCTGAAAGATATTGACCAGGCCAGCAAGGCTCGAGCATACGAAGAGCAATTGTAAAATAATCTTCGTTCAGCGTACGTAGTCTCTCAAATATGTTAATTGTTCAGGCATTGCGGTAAAATTACCTGCTATATCAAGCCGTTCAGATAAACCCTCTGCCTGCAAACAGTAGGAATCAAGGCCCACCAGGGGTCAATCCTCCAGAGATCAAATAAGGAATAAATAATGAGCAAAATAACAAATATTGTCGCACGTGAAATTCTCGATTCCCGTGGTAACCCGACAATTGAAGCGGATCTCACACTGGATTCAGGTGTTGTCGGCAGAGCTGCGGTACCTTCAGGTGCTTCTACCGGAGAGCATGAGGCGGTAGAGCTGCGTGATGGCGACAATAAAAGGTACCAGGGCAAGGGCGTGCTGAAGGCTGTTGCCAATGTTAATGGTGAAATTAAAGAGGCATTGCTTGGTCAGGAAGTGACTGAGCAGCGTGTCATCGATGAAACCTTGATCAGCCTTGATGGCACTGATAACAAGGGCAGGCTGGGCGCTAATGCAGCCCTCGCAGTTTCCCTGGCGGCGGCTCATGCGGCTGCCAATGATGCGGGCATGCCGCTGTATCGATATCTAGGCGGTGAAGCCGCAACAAATCTCCCGGTACCAATGATGAATATTATCAATGGAGGTTCACATGCTGATAATAGCGTCGACTTGCAGGAGTTCATGATCATACCTGCCGGGGCACCGAGTTTTTCAGAAGCCCTGCGCTACGGTACTGAAGTCTTTCACAGCCTGAAATCTGTCCTCAGCAAGCGAGGTTTAAATACTGCAGTAGGTGATGAAGGCGGTTTTGCACCCGATTTGTCCTCCAATGAGGAAGCCATTGCAGTCATCCTCGAATCAATAGAGAAAGCCGGTTACCGACCTGGTGAGGATATTTATCTGGGTATTGATGCGGCGAGCTCTGAGTTTTTTGACAATGGTCAATATGATCTCAAAGGGGAAGGACGAATCCTGGATGCAGCAGGGATGAAAGGTCTGCTGGCGGACTGGGTGAATCGTTACCCGATCGTAAGTATCGAAGATGGTATGGATGAGAATGACTGGACAGGCTGGCAGGAACTGACCGCTGAAATTGGCGGGCAATGCCAGCTGGTTGGCGATGACCTGTTTGTTACCAATACTAAAATGCTTGAGCGTGGAATTCAGGAAAAGTCTGCGAATGCCATACTGATCAAGGTAAATCAGATCGGCACGCTGAGCGAAACTCTGGATGCCATCAGCATGGCTCAGAACGCTGATTTTGGTGTTATTGTTTCACATCGTTCCGGTGAAACCGAAGATACAACCATCGCTGACCTGGCTGTTGCTACTGCTGCCGGCCAGATTAAAACCGGCTCTTTGTCTCGTTCTGACAGGATAGCCAAGTATAACCAGCTGTTACGTATAGAACAGCAGCTAGGTGACAGGGCAATTTACCCAGGTAAGTCGGCGATAGTAGGATTGTAGATATATCAAAGGCTTATTGTTATTATTTAGCGTTGAACATTAGTCTTTTTTCATGATCGCAGCTCAACAGGAAACAGGAGTAAGTGTGAAACTTCTGCTGGCATCTGGAATTGTACTGGCCGTTTTGCTCAGTTATACCCTCGCGGTGGGTAAAGGCGGTCTGCTGGATATCTGGAACATGAAACGTGATATCTCGGCACAGCAGGAACAAAATGAGCGACTCAAACAGCGGAATCGTGAACTGGCAGGAGAAATCATCAACCTGCAAAAAGGGACAGAAGCGATAGAAGAGAGGGCGCGTAGCGACCTCGGTTTGATACGGCCTGATGAGGTGTTTGTGCAGATAATTGAGTAGTTTCAGGTTTCAAGACGAAAGAAGAAAACCTTGCCCTCAAGCAACTACATTTTTTGCTCCAAGTGCTGTTGCCCGCTGTGCTGCATATTCTGATGATTCGCGTGCTGATGCCCTCCACTGAGTGCTTTCGTTAAAATCATGGCGCCAAAAGCAATCAGGATAATGCCGGCCAGGTATCTTATTTTTTTGTTGCGGGTAAAACGTTGTAGTTTTTCAGCCAGACCACCCATCGCTAATAACATTGGTAAGGTGCCAGCACCGAAAGCCAGCATGAGCAGGGCACTTTTAACGGCATCACCTGATGTTGCCGACCAGGCCAGGGTGCTGTAGACCATGCCACAGGGCAGCCAGCCCCATAACAGGCCGAGGCCAAAAGCATGCGGTAAGGTTTTCACGGGCATTAGTTTTCGACCAAATGGCTCAATTAATTTCCAGAAATGGCTGCCCAGCTTTTCTAATGGAGCCATGGTCTGAAACCAGCCTGCAATATAGATGCCTAGTGCAATCATAAATAGACCACCAACAATGCCGCCAATCGGAAATTGGCCTATCTGAAAAAAACTGCTGGCAGATGCAGTCAATAAGCCAATAATTAAACCGGCAAAGGTATAACTTAACAAACGTCCAGTATTGTAGGTCAACAGGTAAGGCAGTAACTTAACAGGAGACTGACGCACATTTTCAGGCAGCCCCATGGTCAGTGCACCAACGATGCCGCCACACATGCCTATGCAATGAGTTGAACCTAGCAGCCCAATTAAAAATGCCGCAATATAATTTAGGTCACTCATTTTTCTTTTTCATCTGCAACAGAGTAGGGCTGCGTAGCAAGGGCCATTTTCTCACCATCTTCAGCACCTAGACGAAAATCGGCATTTTCATCCACAGCTTTTGTTTGTAATACAACCTGTAGCAGCTGACCTGATTCGTTTTTTGCTACCTGTACTACTGTTCCGGCTGACTTGTCTGGCTGTCCGGAGATATAGACTTTGTCAGCTGGTTTGGCCATATTGTCGCCTTGAGCTGTCAGTATATACATGCGCTGCTTTATTTTTCCAAGATAATGCACACGGGCGACTATTTCCTGTCCAGGGTAACAGCCTTTTTTGAAGTTCACTGCACCAATAAGGTCGAGGTTTACCATTTGTGGAACATAGGCTTCCTGGGTCTCGCTGAGGATGGCGGGTATACCTGCCTGAATATCGAGAAGTGTCCAGTCAGCACGGTCAGCTGCTTCGAATGACGAAGTATCCAGGAAATTCTTGTCACTGATACAGAGATAACGTTCGGTCTCGGCATCCAGTGTTAGGATGCAGCGATTGTTATTGTTGCTGAGCTTGCCAGTTTCATTTTCAATATCGAGACCTGCATCTTTAAGAGCATGGGCCGGAGCCACCAGGCCTGTGATGACGGATTGTTCAGGCTGTGGTGTGATGGTGACATCATCGCGCATCACAAACATTCTTAGTCGGGGCAGAATACTTTCACTGACTGTTTTCGGCAGGATCAACATATATTCGCTGTCTTCGAGCCGGGCTATGGTCATAAATGCCAGCAGGCGGCCTTTGGGGGTACAGTAGCTGCTGTACTGCCAGCTGCCGATAGGCAGGCTTTCCAGGTCATTGGTGAACTGGGCGTGGAGAAACCTGGTCGCGTCATCGCCAGTGACATGCAGCGAAGTCAGGTCATCAAGCGGGATGATTTTGGTCTGGGTATTTGTATTCATGGCTATGGTCTGCGTGTACTGGTTTATTTGATAAATGTTCTTTCAATGTATCTTGGAGTAGCTAAAACATGGTGATAGGATTATAAACAAAAGAACAGTATCTATTATAAAGGAAACAAATGCAGTCAAACACTGTCCAACATTGTGATTTCATGTACTGGCACATGTACAGAAAATTAATTCACAGTCAGGGATCTTTTTGATGAAGCAATCCACTCAGCGTCCAGTATTCCTTAATCTACTACAAATACGTCTGCCACTCGGCGGT
>JAUVSB010000100.1 GCA_030597275.1 Gammaproteobacteria bacterium | reverse complement strand
TGCAGATTATGCCAATGTTCAGCCGCATTCCGGCTCACAGGCCAATGCCGCGGTCTACTTCGCCCTGCTGCAGGCCGGAGATACCATTCTTGGTATGAGCCTGGCTCATGGCGGTCATCTCACACACGGTGCAAAAGTCAGTTTCTCTGGCAAGCTGTTTAATGCTGTACAGTATGGCCTGAGCGATGAAACCGATGAAATCGATTATGACGAGGTAGAAAGGCTGGCTAAAGAGCATCAGCCTAAAATGATTGTCGCAGGTTTCAGCGCCTACTCAAGAATTGTCGACTGGCAGCGATTCCGCGATATTGCGGATAGTGTCGGTGCCTATTTGTTTGTTGATATGGCGCATGTCGCCGGTCTTATTGCTGCAGGTGAATATCCCAGCCCGGTCGGGATAGCAGACGTTACTACCTCTACAACACACAAGACCCTGCGCGGGCCACGTGGTGGAATAATATTGGCTAAAAGTAATGAAGAGATAGAGAAAAAGCTGAATTCTATGGTTTTCCCGGGCACTCAGGGTGGTCCCCTGATGCATGTCATTGCTGCTAAAGCCGTTGCCTTTAAAGAAGCTCTGGAACTGGGCTTTAAGGACTATCAGCACCAGGTTGTCGTTAATGCGAAGGCTATGGCTGAGACGATCATCGACAGGGGATATCGTGTCGTCTCAGGCGGTACTGATAATCATCTGATGCTCGTTGATCTTATAAAGCAGGAACTAACGGGAAAAGAAGCAGAAGCTGCTCTTGGCGATGCAAATATTACGGTCAATAAAAATTCAGTCCCGAATGACCCAAAATCACCCTTTGTTACCAGTGGTATTAGAATTGGCACACCGGCAATTACTACGCGTGGATTTACTGAACAAGATTCTCGTGATCTGGCAACGTGGATGTGTGATATTCTAGATGACGTAACAAATGAAACAGTTATTTCACAAACCAGGATCAAGGTTGTTGAGCTATGTCGTGAACGGCCAGTTTACGAAGCCAACATTAAATAAATATTAATCAGGCAACTGAGTACAATGCGCTGTCCATACTGCAGTACTGAAGATACCAAGGTAATCGATTCGCGGCTGGCGAACGAAGGCGGCGAAGTGCGAAGACGCCGTGAGTGTCTGAATTGCCACGAGCGCTTTACTACCTACGAAAGAACGGAATTGCCATTTCCTTCGGTAAAAAAGAATGATGGCTCCCTGGTTGACTTTTCTGAAGCTAAATTACGCACCGGCATCATGCGGGCACTGGAAAAGCGGCCGGTTGATGCTGAAGATATTGATGCAGCCGTTGCCCGTATTATTAATAAAGTACTGGCTCACAATGAACGCCATATAGAGTCGAAACAGATTGGCGAATGGGTAATTGAAGAACTTGCCCTGATAGATGATGTAGCCTACGTACGCTTTGCTTCAGTATACAGGCGTTTTCAGGATCTGGATGCCTTTCATCACGAATTAGATTTATTGAAAAGTAAACGCAGCAAGAAAAAAGCCGGTATCAGTATTGTAAAGACTGGTAAACCTTCCTAACAGCTGCCGAACTACTGGTTTTTTGAAAACGGTCAGTAACATGCCTGATGTGCAATTTAACGCCAACGACCGCCAATTTATGGCTCGGGCCCTGCAATTAGCCAGACGCGGTGTTTCAACTACCCATCCCAATCCGCGTGTTGGCTGCATCCTGGTAAAAAATGATGAAGTCATAGGCGAAGGCTGGCATGAAAAAGCGGGGCTTGCGCATGCAGAAATAGTGGCACTCAAGCAGGCTGGCAAAAAGGCACGAGGAGCGACCGCTTATGTCACTCTTGAACCCTGCTCACACTATGGTCGAACGCCGCCCTGTGCTGATGCCCTGATAGAAAGCGGTATAAGTGAAGTGATTATTGCAATGCAGGACCCCAATCCACTTGTAGCCGGGAAAGGCATAAAAAAACTCTCTGATGCAGGCATTCGAGTAAGTTGTGGATTGTTGCAGGAACAGACCATGGAGCTTAACAGAGGTTTTGTTAAACGAATGACATCAGGTCTGCCCTGGGTAACAGTGAAACTGGGTGCTTCACTGGATGGCCGGACAGCGATGGAAAGCGGTGAAAGCCAGTGGATAACCGGCCCTCATGCACGTGCTGATGTACAGCGATTACGTGCAGCTAGCAGTGCAATTCTTACCGGCTCAGGTACAGTACTTGCTGATGACCCATCGCTGACTGTCAGACTGGAGGGTGCAAGCAGGCAGCCATTGCGCGTAGTGCTGGATAGTTATCTCAGTATTCCAGATAGTGCGGAAATATTTAATGATGGACAGCCTTTGCTTATTGCGACGGCAACTGACGAAAATGATGATCGTTACCAGCAAATAAAGAATCGAGGTTTTGATATACGGTCTTTTCCTGCGAGCACAAACCGTGTTGATGCCATGTCATTGCTCAAATGTCTTGCTCAAGACTATGCCTGTAATGACGTAATGGTCGAGGCGGGTTCTGTGGTCTGTGGCAGCTTATTGGCAAACAAGCTTGTGGATGAAATTGTACTCTATCTGGCCCCGCTTCTTATGGGTTCATCTGCAAAGGGACTATTTGATCTGCCCGGTCTTGATACTATGGCACAAAGAATCCATATGTCTGTTAAAGATGTCAGGGCCGTCGGACATGACTGGCGCTTTACAGTGCAACCGGATTATCAAAGAGAGGCGGAGTAAATAATGTTTACTGGGATCATAGCTGCTATTGGCTCTGTTAGCCGTCTACAGGAAAAGGGGGGCGATGCAAGAATCTCCATCAATACTGGGTCTTTAGACCTCGGTGATACCGCATTGGGTGATTCGATAGCAGTAAACGGCGTTTGTCTTACTGCCGTCTCCCTTGGAAAGAATAATTTCGAAGCAGATGTGTCAGCGGAAAGCCTGTCCCGTACCTCACTAGGTCAGCTGGTAGAAGGCAGTCTGGTCAACCTGGAACTGGCAATGCGTGCGGATACGCGCTTTGGTGGTCATATCGTCAGTGGACATGTGGATGGCCTCGGTACGATAACTGACATTCGCTCAGCCGGGGAATCGATAATTCTGCATGTGCGATTAGCAAATGAGCTCGCCTGCTATGTCGCTGAAAAAGGTTCTATAACAATTGATGGCGTCAGCCTTACCGTCAATGACGTCCAGACAAATGAATTTGAGGGCAATATCGTTCCGCACACACAACAGGAAACGATCATTCAACAGTACAAGCAGGGTAGCCACGTTAATATCGAGGTTGATATCATTGCACGTTACCTTGAAAGAATGCTTCAATGTGGAAAATTTGAGGCAGGGCAGTCAAATAATGACGATTCCCTGATGGAAAAAATACACGACATGTACGATGGTGAGAAAACCAAACCATCGTCCGGAAACTGAATTATGAGTCTCGATAAAATTGAAGACATCCTTGACGATTTGCGACAGGGCAAGATGGTCATCCTGATGGATGATGAAGATCGTGAAAATGAAGGCGATCTGCTAATGGCTGCAGAAAGTGTCACGCCAGAGGCAATTAATTTCATGGCAAGATTTGGCCGTGGCCTGATCTGCCTGACTTTGACCGAAGATCATTGCAAGAAGCTTGATCTGCCACTGATGGTTAATAATAACCGAACACCTTACGCAACGAACTTTACTGTCTCCATTGAAGCAGCAGAAGGGGTTACTACGGGTATCTCAGCAGCTGATCGAGCAAAAACAGTTCTGGCAGCTGTGAATGAGAACGTTCAGGCGGAAGATATCATTACGCCGGGACATGTTTTTCCCTTGATGGCACAAAAAGGTGGCGTTCTATCCCGTGCCGGACATACAGAAGCGGGTGTAGACCTGGCAGCACTGGCTGGTTTTCAGGCCGCCAGTGTGATTTGTGAAATTCTTAAAGAAGACGGCACCATGGCGCGCATGCCCGATCTACTTGAATTTGCCAAAGAACATCAACTGCGTATAGGCACCATCGAAGACCTTATACGCTATCGCAGACAATATGATTCCCTGTTAAGGCGTGAAGGCGAAACACATTTTGAAAGCCGCTTTGGGCGTTTTAAAGCAAATGTTTACCGTGACACCTTGAGTAATCGCGAACATCTCGCCCTGGTGCGTGGAAATATTGATGAAAACAGTGTGCCGGTGATACGTGTGCAGGTACATAATGGTTTATATGACCTGTTGGGGGACTTGCGTGAAGAATCAGGCTGGACCATCAATAAGGCAATGGAACGTATGGCAGAGGAAGAGAATGCAGTACTGGTTATCCTCAATAACGCAAATGGCGGAGATGGCTTGCTGGAAAGTCTAAAAGACTCGTTGCTGGAAAATGCTGAGAAAGAGCAAATCGATGAAAAGGATCAAAAACACTCAGAAGACCCGGAAACATTAAGAACCTTTGGTATCGGTTCACAAATACTGTCGGACCTGGGTGTGAAAAAAATGCGTGTAATCAGTGGTTCACCGCTTATTATGCACTCGCTGGCAGGATTTGACCTGGAAGTGGTAGAATTCATTACTCAATAACCGTTACCCTTTTTTTGGAAAAAAACATGAGTCATATCAAATCGATAGATGGAGATTTTAATGCAGGGGATGCAAAGTTCTGCATTCTTGCCGGGCGCTTCAATTCATTCATAGTTGAACGGCTGGTCGAAGGTGCCGTCGATGCACTGGTGCGACATGGTGTCAGTCGAGACAATATCGAGATCGTTCGCGTTCCTGGCGCCTATGAAATGCCCATCAGTGCACAGAGGATTGCTCAGACTGGACGTTATGATTCGATTATCGCGCTAGGTGCAGTGATTCGTGGCTCAACACCGCATTTTGATTTTGTAGCCGGTGAATGCAGCAAAGGCCTGGCACAGGTTAGCCTGGCTGTTGATATGCCCATCATTTTTGGCGTCTTAACCACGGACACCATCGAACAGGCCGTTGAGCGGGCAGGAACAAAAGCAGGCAACAAGGGTGCCGATGCTGCTGTCACGGCTATTGAAATGATTAGCCTGTTTAGCAAGCTGAAAGATTAATGGGGGGTAGCAGCCGCCATCTTGCACGACGCGCAGCGATACAGGCTCTCTATCAATGGGAAATGACCCAGCAATCCCGGCTGGAAATAGAGAAACATTTTCTGGCTGATGACAGTCTGAAAAAATCAGATATTGAATACTTTCACGAATTAATACGTGAAATACCCCGGCTGGTCGAAGAGTTAGACACTAATCTAACCCCTTACATTGACCGCAGCATAAGCCTGGTAGATCCTGTAGAGAGAGCTGTGCTTCGACTGGCTACCTACGAGATGCTTCATCACCCTGAAATTCCCTACCGTGTGGTGTTAAATGAAGCAATTGAACTGTCGAAAACTTTTGGCTCAGACAATGGCTATCGCTTTGTCAATGGCATACTGGATAAGATGGGTGCCGAAATACGCTCAGTAGAGGCGGCTGCGGGCCAATAATTACAGGTGC
>JAUVSB010000046.1 GCA_030597275.1 Gammaproteobacteria bacterium | reverse complement strand
TTATCCCAAAAGACAGGCAGCAGTTATCGCCCTGACAGCTATCAAAAGATATCAGGATAGATACCAATCAATTATCTGCTGTTGTTTCAGTGATTCTGATGTATGGATATACCAGAAGGTCATGGATTCACTAGGTTTGTGATGGGGCTGCTTGAAAAAAAATTAACTTCCAGTATTAGTTGCCGCTTTATACTTGACCATGAACTTGTTCTGCCATTTTTTTGGTATACGGTACTGGGAATGTAACGAATTACTAATTGGGTTAACCATGCCTTTCAGGTCCCAGCGTATGGAGCCGACTCTGCTTGCACGCATACCCGCCCCAGTGGTTGTCATCCAGCCAATCAGCATGTAAGCGGGCCGGTACTCTGCTTCTGCAGACTGCCTTACCCATGGCAGGGCTTTAGATGGATCGCTGATGCCACTGAAATGATAGCCAAGCGCCAGATTATACATGGCTTCGCTGTTATTCAGCTTGGCGGACTGTTCAAACCATTTCATCGCTATACGGTCATTCTGCAGAATACCATCACCATCAGCATAGGCGACACCGATATCATTCATTGCCTGAATATGACCAAGATCAGCGGCTTTCCTGTAATAGAATGCTGCACGTTCTTTATTCTTGATCCCATCTACACCGTGGTAGAGTTTCTCAGCCGTTGCAAAGCTGCTGTTAGGGTTAAAAGAGGCCTCTATGGACAATTTAAGAGCAAGCAGGTTTTTGTGACCAGGTATCAGCTTTAAGGCTTTATCAATTTGATTTAGCGCAAGGTCTTTTTTGCCTGCCTGGTATTTTCCTTTTGCTTCTTCATGAATGATATCTCCACTGACATCGAGTCCCCGCAATGCCCGTTTATTCCGTGGGGAAAGCTCGAGAACCTGTTTATAGTAAGCAACCGCATTGCTGTTCGCAGGCCTGGTGATGTGGCGTTCCTTCACCGCATTTCTTGCACTGATAAGTAGTTGGCTGATTTTTTTCTGTTTGTTTGACAGGACTACGGGTTTCTTTTTTTCTTCTTTGCTGACAGGGGCTACAGCTTGATGCTGCGTAACCAGTTCATCATGGGATTCATCAGCCAGAAAACGGGAGACCAGGCGCTGTGTCTGATCTTCCTTACCAGTAATTGTATCTGTGGAATCTGTGGCCTCATTGGATGAAGCAGATTTTCTGTCATCAAGCTCAGCAGAAACTGGATTTCCATTTTCGAAACCACTTGATACTACTGGTGATTCCTTACTGCTATTTGAAATCTCTGGTGATGAGAGCAATGCAGCTCGTTGCTGGGAATTATTGTCCTGCTCGTATTCAGTCTCTTTTGCCACAGTGGAGCCATTATCTTTTCGCAGATTAATTTCAGCAGCAGTATTTAATTCTTCAGAATCATTCGAAAAAATAGAGACCAGTGAAATTAAAGCTATTGCTCCGAGTAGGGCAATAGCAAGGTATTTTATATTTTTCCTATTCTTATCCTGTTTCCCTTCAGCAGGAAAGAACTTTTCTTGCAAGGAGTTAAAGAATTGTGAGATTTTATTCGCGTGATTCTTATTTACAGCTTTGGGTTTGTTTTTAGATTTTGTATTTTGCTGGATTTCGCTGGTCAGGGTTGCATCCTGCATTCTACTCGGATCTTTCAGGGCATAGTGCCGCTCACGACGAGTAATGCGGATAATTTCAGCAAGTTCGTCACAGTCATCTGACCGGTCCTCTGCTTTCTTCGCCAGCAGGTTATTCAGCAGAGGTTGCAAGTCAGAGAGCTTTTCCGGTAATTCCGGTATAGGTGCATGCACGTGGGCATACAGGACAGCCATGCTGTTTTCGCTATCGTAGGGTACATTTCCGGTCAGCATTTCATAGAGTATGATGCCGAGGGAATAAATATCAGTACGCGGATCGTTGCCCAGTCCATCCGTTTGCTCTGGGCTCATGTACTTGGGTGTACCGATAATGGTTCCTGCACGTGTCAGGTTGGTATTTGATGTTATTGTTTTGGCGATTCCAAAATCAGTAAGAACCGCAGAACCATTTTCACGAAAAAGTATGTTTTCAGGTTTTACATCACGATGAACAATACCGACAGTATGGGCATAACCCAGGGCTAGTGCTATCTGGCCGGCTATGCTTAATGCCCATTCAGGATCATCCTGATGCTCCGGCATGATAGCGCGCATGTTTCCACCGGAAATATATTCCATAGCAATAAACAGCTGGTGTTTTTGCAGGCCAATATCATAGACGGTGATAATATTGGAATGGCTTAACTGGGCGACAGTGCGGCCTTCCCGTATAAAGCGTTCAGCATAATCAGGTTCCATTGCCAGTAAAGGGGACATGACTTTAAGTGCGACCTGACGGTCAAGTGATTCCTGTACTGCTAGATAAACCGTTGCAATACCGCCACGGCCTAGTTCAGAAAGGATCTTATAACCAGGTATATCGGGGTACGTATGGTTGTCGGTTTCTTCCTGCAAAATGGCTTATCCTAAAAGCTGTTATATTTCTATAATTTAACTATGATTCATCCATACAGGGATGATGTTCTGTAAGAGGCAATAATAGGTGATGCGGCGTGTTAAGGGAACACCTTGCCCGGGTTCAGTATGTTATTCGGGTCAAATAAAGTTTTAAGCTTTTTCATCCACAACAGCGATACTTCATCAATTTCCATCGTTATGTAGTTCATTTTCTCTGTGCCAATTCCATGCTCACCGGATAGTGAGCCACCCAGTTCCAGTACCAGGTTAAAGACTGCAGCTAAACAGGGTTTTGCTTTCTCCGACTGCTCAGCATTCTGCGTGTCATATAAGAGGTTTACATGGATGTTGCCATTACCAGCATGACCAAAGTTCACGATGGGTATTCCGTATAATTCGCTGAGCCTGTTCAACCCCTCTAGTAAAGCTGGAATACTGCCAACAGGCACGACGACATCTTCATTTAATTTATTGGGCGCTATTTCTCTTAATGCTGGTGACAGGGCCTTGCGTACTGCCCATAATTGAGCTGCTTGTTGTTCATTACTGGATTGTTTAATTTCAAGCAGGGAAGGGTTGTCTGCCGCGGCAGAGATTTGCTTTACGGCATCTGCCATGCCCTTCTCCAGACCGTCTACCTCAATCAATAATAGTGCACGGCTATTTTCAGCCAGGTCTATGCCTGGCTGATGACGAATCAGGTCTATCGCTGCAGTATCAAGAAATTCCAGTGCAGAGGGGATCAGTGATTGATTCATGATCGCTACGATTGCATTGGTTGCACCTTGAACAGTGCTGTAACTGGCCGTGATGGTCCTTTTCGACTCGGGCAGGGGGAGCAGTTTTAAGGTGGCTTCAGTGATGATGGCCAGTGTGCCTTCACTACCAATTAACAGGCGGGTCATATCATAACCGGTGACTCCCTTGGTAGTCTTTACTCCTGTATGCAAGGTATCTCCGTTAGCCGTAACAGCGACCAGGCCCAGCGTGTTTTCACGTGTAGTGAAATATTTTACAGCACGTGGGCCTGCTGCATTAAAGGCAAGGTTGCCGCCAACGGTACAGACGCTGGCGCTACCCGGATCAGGGGCCCAGAAAAAACCATTCCCGGCAGCGACATCTTGAACCGCCTGATTGGTGACGCCTGGTTCTACGCGCATTAGTCTGTTTTCGCTGTCAATTTCAATAATTCGGTTCATCTGCTCCATCGACATCACCAGCCCGCCCTGTACAGGTACAGAGCCGCCAGTGGTTCCTGTCCCCCGACCGCGAAGGACTAGTGGAACTTTGTACTGATTGCATAATTTTGTTATGGCAACAACTTCATCATGAGAAACCGGTAATACGACGGCCTGGGGTGAAGCATGTTTTCGTGAATTATCGAAACCGTAGGTCCAGCACTGCGCAACATCCAGCAATAGCCTTTCAGCCGGCAGGGACAATTTCAGTGAGTCTAGAAAATTATCAGGCAGTTTATTGGATGCCTCATTAGAAAACATATGATCAGCTTCTAATACGTTTTATCAAATCACTGGTAGATCGTTGGTAGCGAAAGGGGATGGAATGCACTTCACCACCGTGCTGAATGGTCTCAGCTGCACCTACGATTTTCTCGATCGGCCAGTCGCCACCTTTGACCAGGATATCAGGTTGAATATCCTGTATCAGCTTCAGTGGTGTATCTGTATCGAAGGGAATGACCAGGTCGACACTTTGCAATGCCGCAAGTAATGCCAGCCGGTCAGGCAAGAGGTTGATGGGTCTGTCACTTCCCTTGTTCTGGCGTCGAACTGAGTCATCGGTATTAACGGCGACAATAAGGCTTTTGCCTAATTGGGCTGCTTCTTCGAGATAGCTGACATGACCCCGGTGAAGAATATCAAAACAGCCATTAGTAAAAACCAGTGGCCGCGGCAGCTTCTTAATTAGAGGGCTGGATTGGTCAGTCTCCTTAAGGATTTTTTCTTCAATAGACAGCATGATTCAGAGCTCTGCTTATTCAGGTCCCAGTAGCTGTGTATCGATAAGGTCGCACAGGCAATGAATAACAATGATGTGTATTTCCTGAATACGTGCAGTGGATTTTGCTGGAATGGAGAGAAATACATCATCGTCTTCCAGTATGCCGACAAGGTCGCCACCGGTATTGCCGGAGAGAACAACACAGCGCATTTGACGTTGGTGTGCCGCCATCACTGCACGCAGAATATTTGCTGAATTACCTGAGGTTGATATCGCCAGCAGGACATCACCCTGTTGGCCTAAAGCACTAACCTGCTTGGAGAAAATATCATCAAAAGTATAATCATTGGAGATGGATGTGATGGTAGACGAGTCTGTGGTTAGTGCAATAGCTGGCAGGCCAGGGCGTTCACGCTCAAAGCGGTTCAGTAATTCGGAAGAGAAATGCTGGGCATCGCTGGCAGAACCTCCATTTCCACAACTTAATATTTTATGATCGGCCAATAATGCGTTAGTCATTAATGTGGCAGCATCGACAATATCAGCTGATATTTCATTCATTGCAGCCTGGGCTGTTTCGATATGAGAGGTGAAGATGTTTGTCACGCGTTCAGAAATGTTCATAACCAGCCTCATTCATTTGGTGCGGTTCGTACTTTATCAGCGGCTTGCTCAGAATGCATCTTTGATCCACAAAGTTTCCTGATTTGCCGGTCGTGCTGTGATAGCAATGACATCGAAGCGTTTATACAAATGCGCGTGTCGATGGTGTGATTGTAGATAATGTTCGGCTGTTTTACGCAATCGTTGTATCTTCTTAGCAGTAATTGATTCAGCAGCAGAACCAAAAGCCGGGTTGCTTCGATAGCGGACTTCAACAAAAACCAGTATGTCAGTATCCTGCATTATCAGATCAATCTCACCCGCCTTACAGTTATAATTCCGTTTTATGAAAGACAGGCCTTGCTGGACTAAATATTGTTCCGCTACAGCTTCGGCATCATTGCCCCGCCGCAGGTGTAATGGTAGGAATTGCTTCATATTTTTTTTCACTGAATCGTCCTTGATACGTGAGTTGATTATCTAACAGCCTGGGTGTTCCTTTTTTGAATCTGGCCCAAAGCATTTGTCTATGGATGATACCATTTTCATCAATACCGAGGTTCCCTGATAGGCCCTGGTAATGTAGCAAGGGGTTTTCTCTCATAAGCTGCAGGCGTGGAAGAATACTGAAAATATCCATTCCCAGTCCATATAATCTGTTGTAACTGGTTTCTCTATTTGGCCAGCCGCCCTGCAAAAAGGTGCGTAGTGACTCCAGTTCAACGTTTGTCGCAATCATCCATGGCATATCGGGGAAGCGTATCCGATCCAGGTCAGTATCATTAGCCGGGTCAACTTTGCCCGAGAATATTCGAGATGTTGAGTAGACAGGAAGGTCAAATGCGTAGAAAAAATCCAGCACGGGTTTGATCAAGCGCGCGTTTCGGTTGCCAGCGGGTAAAAAGATGAAGTCAATGTCCTGCCTGCGGCGGGCTTCTGTAGTAATTTTTCCACCAAGCACCCTCTTCATTTCTGCTATCCGCTGTTCACTGCTATCAACACCTAGCAGGTGGCGTACAGGAGGAGAAAAATCTGTTTCCTTAGCGGAAAAGCCTTCACTACTGACGATCTCCCCGCCCAGCTGACTGAAGCGCTGAGCAAAGGCAGTGGCCATTCGTTGGCCTATGGCCGTTTGAGGGAAAAGTATGACACCTCTGCGGTGTCCATCCAGCCACGCTCGCTGGGCAGTCTCCCTGGCTTCCAGTTCCTGTGAAAGGCTGAACTGGAATAGATTATTCTGTGTCGTATTCTGTTCCGATGGAGGTGACAATAAAAGAGTGGGAACTTTAACTTCTGTTGAAGCCAGCAGGCTATCTATAGACTGGCGCCCCAGTGGTCCGATGATGATATCCGCACCGTCATTGATGGCCTGGTTGTAATAAAGTATCGCTGCATTCGCATCAGGCCCATAGTCATAAAAGCGAACCGGGTAACGATCATTGACCGCCTGATCATTATTCATGACCTCAAATCCATCACGAATTGCATTGGCAGCAGGTCCATAAGCTGAGCTTAATGGCAGCAGAAAGGCGATTTTTCTACCCTGAATCAGGGGGGCGGGTTGCCTGCTAATCTGCTCAAACACGCCAGCATTTGCCGGGTGCGAAAGATTTCGTATCCGCCAGTTATTAACAAGCTGCTCACTCTCAGGGTCAGTACTACTCTTTTTTACTATAGCAGCCAGCTCTATCCAGCCAGCCAGTTCTGTAGACATGTTTGTTTGCTGAATCACAGCTAGCTGCCGAGCATCGATAAACATGAGTACATTCCAGATCAGGTTCTGGTTATCCATCACCGAGCTGGCACCTAGATACTGTTCACGTTTAATCAGGGATTTAAGGGCATCAGCTGTTTGTCCCTGGGCCAAAAATGCTTTTGCTCGCATTAGATAGAACACGTTTGAGCTTTCTGGCTGAAAACTTTCAATGTTAGCCTTCAGGACTTGTTGAGCCTGAATGCTGCCACCTGCCTGTAGCAGGATTGCTGCCTGCATGATGCGTTTACGTGTTCTCTGGTCGGCCGTTAGTGAGCCATCTTCTATGCTATCTAGCATATCAAGTGCAAGACCGAGGCTACCCGTCTGAAACAGCGATGCTGCCTGCTGAAGCTGGAAGTCATCATTCTCGTCAGTTAGCAGAAAGTCATCTGGCAATATCGAAGTTTTTGCTGACAGAATACCAGGTCGCTGCGTGAACGATTCATCGATCTTTAAGGGTACTGTTTTGGGGCTATCGGGCATCTGTGTCACTGGCGGAGCTGATTGACAGGCTGATAATATGAGTAGCAGGCCCCCAAAGGGTATGAGTTTGATTAATGCGCTTGAATGGTTCAAAGGGTGTCTTATTCCAATAAAATTAATAGTGATATACGGTATGATTCCACAAACCGTTTCCGGATTATAGCGAGGGGTGATGAAAACAGGCAATACTGGTAAGCCCGGGAAATTGTACGTTGTTGCAACACCTATTGGCAATCTCTCAGATATCTCAAATCGTGCACTTGAAACATTGGCATCTGTTAAATTGATAGCCGCTGAAGATACACGTCATAGTAAAACGTTGTTGCAACATTATGGCATCAAAACTGCAATGATGTCCTTACATGAACATAATGAAGCCTCAAGAATTGATCAGATAATCAGAAAGCTGCAGGCGGGTGACTCTGTGGCGCTTATTAGTGATGCAGGTACACCATTAATCTCTGATCCTGGATCCAGGCTGGTAATGGCTGTTCACAAAGCCGGTATGGTACCTGTTCCTGTGCCCGGACCCAGCGCTATTAGTACTATGTTATCGGTCGCAGGGCAGTCAGTGGACAGGTTTTGTTTTGAAGGCTTTCTGCCGTCAAAATCCTCAGCACGGCGCAAGCAGCTAGAAAGCCTGTCAGCTGAAAGTCGCACACTGGTGTTTTATGAATCATCTCACCGCATCAGCGATTCCTTGCAAGATATGAATAATATTTTCGGATCATCTCGTTGCTGTACTGTCGGAAGAGAGCTTACTAAACGATACGAGTCTCTTTACCGGGGAACGCTGGCTGAAGTGCTACTGAAAATGGAACAGGATAATAATTCTACGCGTGGTGAGTTCGTCGTGGTGATAGCAGGTGCTGAGAAAAGTCCTGATGAGGAAATTGAAAAGGGTCGCTCAATTATGGATATCCTGCTGACTGAATTATCTGTATCACAGGCAGCAAATCTGGCTGCACGAATATCGGGAGCCAGGAAGAAGGTACTTTATGAGTATGGGTTGGGAAAGAAGGGAAAATAAGAAAGTTCCAAGTTCCAAGTTCCAAGTTCCAAGTTCCAAGTTTCAAGTTTCAAGTTTCAAGTTTCAAGTTTCAAGTTCAAAGACGAAAGACGAAAGACGAAAGACGAATGAACGCTCAATGGTGATTTCCTTTATCCCTGGTCTTTCATCCTCAATCTTGTGTTAAAATCCCCTCCGAGCTGGCCAGGCAGTCGCTGTAGGCAACTTAGGTTGTTTATGGAGGAAAGTCCGGGCTCCAAAGGGTAGAGTGCCAGGTAACGCCTGGACGGCGTGAGCCGATGGCTAGTGCCACAGAAAATACACCGCCTAAGTCCCTCGGGACCGGTAAGGTTGAAATGGTGCGGTAAGAGCGCACCGCGCCTGTGGCAACACAGGTGGCAGGGTAAACCCCACTCGGAGCAAGACCAAATAGGGATCCTGAGGCACGACCCGTGCTGGATCCGGGTAGGTCGCTTGAGGTGTTCGGCGACGGACATCCCAGATGAATGACTGTCCAAGACAGGACCCGGCTTATCGGCCAGCTCGTTTTTTTATTCAGGGTGCCTAAATGCAAGGAATCTTACTTCGATTCTTTTCAGCATCTTACAAAAAAGACTTAAAGTAACTTATTAGACACCTGTCGGAAATTAAGCTAATTCACTGTTTTTAAAGAAAAAATTCAGGTCATCACTTGACAAATCCTGTTTCTGGGACTTATAGTGTCGAAAAGTGGGTAAAAGTGGGTAATTTTTACCGCAATAAGCAAAACGACACGACCAAGTGG
>JAUVSB010000082.1 GCA_030597275.1 Gammaproteobacteria bacterium | reverse complement strand
GGTCGCAGGGTCAGACTATCGCCATTACGATCATCAAAGCTGTACATCTCCTTGGCAACAATATCGGTCTGCTCACCTATGGATCGGGCGAATAGCTCGGTTTTCTCGGGCACGGGCATACGGATCTCCTGATAGCCATAATTATTCAGGATTTCTGTAATTTTCCTTTCTACAAATTGCCAGCGGCCAGTCTCATGCGGCAGGATATCTGACATGCCGCGAATGGCCTGTAATTTCTCAGACAAGACTTTCTCCCGGGAAACGAATCATTTTGAAATATATGTGGGTCATAATGTTAGTGCGCCAGTATACCAGCGTGTCAGTAAAATATGAGTCATTATGTGGTAGTTATGGGAGCCTGCTCAGGATGCAAAAATTAGGGAAACTCCCTGGACTGGTGGATGTGGCTTATGACGCTTTATTGAACACGCCAATAAGAATAATCCGGGTTTTACTCTAGTAGAAAGCGGGCAACACCTGCTTTGGTATATTCGCTGGTATCGAAAGCATTACCATTGAAGTTGACAGAAACAGCCCGGGCATTACCAAGCTTGACGGATAATGGCGCTGTGCCAGTGATGCTGATGATTTCTCCAGGTTTGGCAAGAGCACGATAGAGTCTTTCGCCTGAAGCGTCAAAAACCTCGACCCAGGACTCGGCAGTTAATTCCAGTTTTAAGGTATCTGAACCTGCCGGAGCATTTGGATTTGCCGGGGTGGTCAAACTTGTTTTTGCATTCAGAGTTAATGAGTCCTCTACTGATAAAATATCATCTGCTTCTGTACCATCGGATTCGTCTAAATCAACAATTTTCATGTTTGTCAGCTTATCCTGCTCTAATTCATCCAGGTCGGACACCTCGAGTATTTCTGGATGACTGACAACATCATAAGTGTAGGTAAAGCCCCCTGGATACTTACCCCCTTGACTGGTTTTTTGATTGATTGAAAAGAAACCGGGATTGACAATATTTTGGCCCTGCCACCAGGCTATCAGCAAAAAAACCAATGTAAAAGTAACCAGATAAGTCATCGCCTTGACAGGTTTGTCCCTGCTGCTTGCCTGAACCGCAGGTTTCACATCGGGCAGAATCTCCGGAGGTGCTTCGGCTACCCCTTCGTATAGGCCAATAAGGTTGTCTGCATCCAGATTAACAACACGCGCATAACTTCTGATGTAGCCTCTGACATAGGTTGGTGCAGGTAATTTATCGAAATCATTGCTGTCCAGTGCTGCAATAATTTGTGCACTCAGGTTGAGCCTGGAGGCAATATCTTTTTGAGATAGCGATAACTTTTCTCTGGCCCTGGTGAGCAAATCACCAAGTTCGGTACTGTTATTTAATTGATCTTCTGCCATCATCTATATCTTCTGTAAGACCTGTCGTAAGAACTGTCGTGAAAAATCAATTTTCTAACAAGCTGGCTTCTTTGCTCTGTGGATATTTATTCTTCAGTAACAATTCGTAACTAGCCAGTAAGTTTTTATCGCCTAGTTCTCTTTCAATAGTGATACCGAGCCAGAGAGTCTTTGCTGTATGTGGACCGATTTCAAGGTAACGCTGTAGATAAGCCCTTGCCGATAGATAACTGGCGTTAGTATATGAGATTTGTGCCATTTGTAGCAAAGCAACGGCAACCCTGGGATTTTTTACCAGTGCACTTCTGAAATATCTTTCCGCGGTATCCAGATTACCCTGAGCCATAGCGCAGGTGCCTGCATTCGAAAGTGCGATCTCCGGTGTCGAATATAGTGGATTTTGTGCAGCTTTGAGAAAAGTTGCTTCTGCTTCATCGTAGCGACCTTCCTTACAAAGGAATTGACCGTAGTTATTCAGGGTGGAAGCATCCGAGCTATTTAAGCGCAGGGCATGCTGATAATACGCTTCTGCCTTCACTTTATCGCCAAGCCGCTGGTATAAAACTCCCAGTGTATTGTATGTAGGCGGATAATTTTCATCTGCCTCTCGGGCCTTCTCCAGTTTAGACAATGCCTTTTCGTATTCACCCAGGCGTAAATACTCGACACCAAGATTTAGATTAACTGCTGCAATGTCATTGGTCCCGGCAGTTGGTCTGACCGCTGCTGACCCTGAACCGTCTGTCGTTTGATTACATCCGTTTAGGCCAAAACAATAGAAACAAAGAATAAAGGTCAGAGCAATATTCCTCATGCCTGATTATCCATTTTCTGGTGCTGGTGTTTCTTCGCCCGTGCCATGACCTTGCCAACCAGTTGGCCACAGGCTGCGTCAATATCTTCACCCCTGGTTTTGCGAGTGATGGTGAAAATACCACCTTTTATCAAGACGTCCCTGAATTTATCGATTGCACCCGTACTGGAACATTTGTAGTCAGTTCCAGGAAAGGGATTGAACGGGATCAGGTTAATCTTTGCGGGGATTCCATTCATCAGCTTAACAAGCATACGAGCCTCGGCCTCACTATCATTAATGCCATCCAGCATAACATATTCGAAAGTGATGGTATCTACAGCACGGATTTTTGCATATCTTCTGCATGCGTCCATTAACTCTGCTATAGGATAGCTTTTGTTAATAGGTACCAGCTTATTGCGCAGTTCATCATTAGTTGCATGTAATGAGATGGCCAGGCTGACATCACTTGTTTCTGCCAGTTTATCAATTGCCGGGACCAGACCTGATGTACTCAATGTGACCCGTCTGCGTGAAAGTCCATAGGCATGATCTTCCTTCATCAAATTCATGGCACTGACGACATTGTCAAAATTGAGCATTGGTTCGCCCATGCCCATCATTACGATATTACTGATAGTACGGTTTTTATGTTCGTAGTCTCCCAGTGCCTGACTGGCAATCCATAATTGGCCGATGATTTCCCCGGTTGACAGGTTACGGTTAAATCCCTGTTTACCGGTAGAGCAGAAACTACAGTCCAGCGCACAACCAACCTGGGAAGAGATACATAAAGTACCCCGATCTTTTTCCGGAATAAATACAGTTTCTATACTGTTGTTAGTATCAAGCTGGATTAGCCACTTGCGTGTACCATCTTCTGAAATTTGTTCAGAGATTATTTTTGGAAGCTCGATCCGGGCGATGTCAGATAATTTTTCGCGAAGTGCCTTACTTAAAGTTGTCATCTCCGAGAAATCGGTGATGCCATGTTGATAGATCCATTTGAGTACCTGGGCGGCACGAAAAGGTTTTTCACCCATGTCGGCAAAATAGGCCTCCATGGATTGTCGATCCAGATCAAGCAGGTTGGTTTGCTTTTCCACGTCTATGCCCATATTTCAGGCCCCCTTTTCATGGCCCAGGTTTCATAGCCCCGGCTTTCATGGTTATAGCTTACCGGGTGCGGTAGCAGATTTCCTCTGGCTTGAAGAAAAACTTAATTTCTTCCGCCGCTGTTTCCGGCGCGTCAGATCCATGCACTGCATTTTCGTTAGCTTTACCCTCTCTTGCCAGGTCGTAACGGATTGTGCCAGGAGCAGCAAATTCAGGCATGGTGGCACCCATCAGGGTACGGTATTTTGCAATGGCATCTTCACCTTCAAGAACAGTGATCATCACCGGGCCAGAGATCATGAATTCAATCAGCATGGAATAGAAAGGTCGCTCTTTATGAACAGCATAAAATGCTTCAGCCTGCGTTTTGTTTAAAAGTGCCATCTTGGCAGCGACAATACGCAGATCATTTGCTTCGAATCTGGAATAGATTTCCCCAATAAAATTATTGGCTACTGCATCTGGTTTGATAATCGACAGCGTACGTTCTACGGCCATTTACTTACTAACTCCGAAAAAGGATTCCCCCAGAGAAAATCAGGCAAGGGAAAACCAAAGGTTGCTGATTAATTAAACGCGGGATTATACGTGCTTGGAATCAAGCGTAAAGCCTTTATCTCACTTCCTGTGACATAAATCTGAATAAGCAGCAAAAATTCTTTTAATCCCAACGGTTGTCACGTGTCTGGACGATACCATCGATGATTTGGACAGGAAAAGTCGGTACATCTTCATAGGCAGGAGGTGTGAGCGCCTTGCCTGTTTTAATGCAGAAGCGGGCACCATGACGTGGACAGATAATTTGCTCGCCATCGAGTAATTGATCTGTCTCCAGTCCGCAACCCAGCATAGGGGAATTATCATGGCTGCAATTATCTTCGATAGCAAAATATTCGCCGTCGAGATTAAAAACGGCAATTTGCACATCCCCCAGATCAACCAGCCTGGCCTGGCCCGGGCCGAAGTGTTCTGTGGGTTCGATGTTAATCCAGTCTGACATGGCAGGAATCTCTAGCAGGGCTTATATATTAATGAGTGTTAATAAAGACCAGTTTGTAATCTGGCAGCTTCTGACATCATGGTCTGGTTCCATGGTGGATCAAAAGTCAGCTCGACATTGACCTGGGTGACATTAGGCAGGCTGTATATTTTGCTGCGAACATCTTCAGCCAGAAATTCACCCATGCCACAACCTGGCGCAGTCAGTGTCATGGTGATATCAACCTGATTACCTGCTTCGACAGGAGTAACACTACAATTATAAATCAGGCCGAGTTCGACAATGTCGATAGGGATTTCCGGATCGTAGCAGGTGCGCAGTTGATCCCAGATTAATGATTCTTCAACACTGCCATCCCCTGTCAACTCATGTACAGCTTCGGATTCATTGCTCTTTTCTTCAACTTCAAACCCCAGTGCATCAGCATCTTTACTATCAACACGTGCAAGGTTGCCATTGATATTCACCGTATAGCTTCCGCCTAATGCCTGCGTAATATAGACGACACTGTCTTTTTCAAGCTTGATGGGGGTGCCATCAGGGATCAGTGCGGCGTTGCAGTCTCGCACTATAGTGATGGGTTCATTATGTTGCATGTTTCGTTCTCAATTATTCTGTTTTCGCAGCGCACTTGTCACCCTGTAATGCCGAATGCAAAGTATGCCAGCAAAGCGTCGCGCACTTGACGCGTGCTGGATATTCCTTGACGCCCGCAAGTGCGGCAAGTTTTCCCAGTGCCTGCATATGTTCCTCATCAGGGTTTTCTTCTTCCATGATTAAATCATGGAAGTTCTCGAATAGTTGTTCGGCCTCTTTGATGGTTTTGCCTTTTAATGAATCTGTCATTAAAGACGCAGAGGCAACTGAAATTGCACAACCGGAACCATCAAAGCTGACATCGGTAATGACATCATCTTTTGTTGTTAAATATAGATTTAATTTATCACCGCACAAGGGGTTATAGCCTTCGGCAACCTGAGTCGGATTTTCGAGTTTGCCAAAATTTCTCGGGCTGCGATTATGATCAATGATGACTTCCTGATAGAGATCTTTTAAATCAAACATCAGGCAAACACCTCTCTGGCTTTTTCCAGGGCCTGAATCAAACTATCGACTTCGGCAAAGGTGTTATAGAAAGCAAAAGAAGCACGGGCGGTTGCTGGCACATTAAAATGTGTCATCACCGGCATGGCACAATGATGGCCTGTACGTATGGCGACACCTTCATGATCAAGGATAGTGCCTATGTCGTGTGGATGAACGCTATCCATGACGAAAGACAGGATGCTGGCTTTCTGTGCTGCAGTACCAATCAGGCGCAAGCCTTCAACTTGTTCAGCTTTTTCTGTCGCGTATTCAAGCAGTTCATGTTCGTAAGTGGCTATGGCCTCCAGACCTATCACATTGTCATAGTCAATGGCGGCGCCGAGACCACTGACACCTGCGATATGTGGTGTCCCTGCTTCAAATTTATAAGGCAGATCGGCATACATGGTCTCCTCGAATGACACCATCTTGATCATATCGCCACCACCTTGCCAGGGTGGCATGGCTTCAAGTAACTCTGGCTTGCCGTAAAGCACACCGATACCTGTGGGACCAAAATTTTTGTGACCGGAAAACACGTAAAAGTCACAATCCAGCGCCTGCACATCCACTGCGGTGTGTGGTGTTGCCTGTGCACCATCAATAATAACAATCGCATTATGATCGTGGGCACGATCGATAATAGTTTGAACTGGGTTGATCGTTCCCAGGGCATTGGAAATATGAACCACGGAAACAATCTTTGTTTTTGAGCTGAGTAATTTCTCAAACTCTTCAACCATCATTTCACCAGCATCATTAATCGGGATGACTTTAAGGATTGCACCAGTTTGCTCACAAAGTAACTGCCACGGCACGATGTTCGAATGGTGCTCCATTTCAGAAATAATTATTTCATCACCGGCCTTGAGGTTGCTTCTGCCATAACTTTGTGCAATCAGGTTGATGCCCTCGGTTGCTCCACGCACAAAAATAATTTCTTTTTCTGAGCTGGCGTTAATAAAGTCACGTACCTTGCCCCTGGCTGCTTCGTAATCTGCGGTCGCTCTTTCGCTTAGGGTGTGCACACCACGGTGAATATTGGCATTGTCTTCTTTATAATATTTATCCAGCGCTTCAATGACCTGTCTGGGTTTTTGTGAGGTTGCTGCGTTATCGAGATAGACCAGAGGTTTGCCATTGACCTGCTGATGCAGGATCGGGAAATCCTGACGAATTTTTTCCACATCCAAT
>JAUVSB010000036.1 GCA_030597275.1 Gammaproteobacteria bacterium | reverse complement strand
TCCATTTTAGTACCATGACACTTCAGACATCCTGCTTCAACAACAATGGGTTTTAAATAGCGATAGTATTCTCCAGCTGGCTCCTGCACCAGCTCGACGATCTCCATCTCCTTGGGCTTCCCTCCCTTTTTTAGCATTTTCTGCATTTTAAGAAGTCCGGCCTGCTCCCAGGCATCGGCACTGCCGGTAACAGGATTACGTGGTACAAGGCTGACACGTCGTATCATAATGTTGTTTTTAATTGAATGTTCATAATAGAGCTGAGGCGCGTGATGTCTGCACGTTTCTAACGTTGAAGACAGACCAATAGTTTCAATCTCAAAACTACGTGCCCGTTTTATAGCGGATAAAAAATCTGCGGCATTTTTGCGACTCTGCATGGTAAATTCTTCAAGTTCTAACACTTGAGCTTGTATAGGAACAAAGCTGGAGAGCGACAAAAGAATTAACAGGCTGGTAATTTGACTTTTTTTACTGGTATAGATCATTGCTCTTAACTTTTATATCAGGTCACCCTATCGGGGGTTCATCATGTTGCGTAGAAATGAAGGAGGAGAAGTAAAAGAGCTGCTGCCCCGGTAAATATCATACCCCATACGGTGCATGTCCAGACTCATATTGTGCACATCTGCTGACATCAACTGGATAGAACCCGTCAAGGCATGGATATCCTTCAGCATCAGGCGCATATCTTCTGTTATGTGACCCATGTTATCTGCCAGGCGTGTCTGTATTGATGAAATACTTTTGTTCATCATATACATGTGGTTATCCATAAGCATAATCCGTGTCGATATATCGGCCACTGAATTCTGCATAAGATGCATATCCTGGCCCACGTGAATCAACACCTTAGACATGGAGGCCGTATTGGTGGACATATCAGCAACATGGCCAGTCATCTCTTCCATCAGGGAAACCATTTTGTACATCAGAAAGCCCATAAAACCACCAGCAGAAATTCCTGCAATCAGGGCAAATGCGATTAATGTTTTCCTGCTTGTGGATGTTGAGGTATTCAAATTTCAATTCTCTCTCTTCGTAGAGAACACAGCTAATAGCTGAGCCACTTAATATATACAATAAACTATTATCCATATTTTATATATATTGTTCTTTGACTTATATCAGCTTCTTCAAAACTTCCGTGCTTATGGAAATGGAGTCATGTAATACTGAAAATCAAATGGATAAAGATACATGGGAGGAGCATCGCAACGCCGGTTGCCTGTCTCAAATGTTTGCTACTGGCCTAATTCAGCCTTTTTGCCTTGACCTGAATATGTCCGCTATGGAGAGATATAAAGAGTCTCTGATTTTAAAATCATGTTGAATATTTTTGTATATAGGTTTTCAGTTTTTCAACTTAATACTTAAAACTTAATACTTACAACTTTATTCCCTATATAAATACCGACTGTAATGATGATCCAGAGGATTGGGTTTATAGCCTTTTATATCAGGTTTAACCAGGTGTCTTGAGACATAATGATAAATAGGTATGATAACTTGGTCATCGAGTAGTTTTTTCTCTGCCTGTTGAATCAGTCTATCTCTTTTTTCTTTGTCCATTGTTGATTCAATCTGCGCAATCAAGCTGTCGTAATCCTTATTGGCATAGCCGGTGTCATTCTTTGCATTGTTGCTGGTGAACAGGGCCAGGAAACTACTGGCATCGTTGTAGTCAGCAATCCATGAAGCTCTATAAAGCTGGGTCTCTGTTTTGCTTTTTCTTCTATTGAGGAAGACTTTCCATTCTTCATTGATCAGTTGCACTTTTACGCCCAGGTTCTTTTTCCACATGGCGGCGATAGCGACTGCTATGCGTTTATTTTGTTCGCTGGAATTATAGTGCAGGGTAGTGCGTAGGGGATTATTTTGGCTGTAGCCTGCTTTGCGGTAGAGCTCTTTTGCAAGTTTAAGGTTTTGTTCTTTGCTGACAGGCTTCATAGTAGATTCAGCCACCAGCCCAGGTGGTAGCCATCTGTCTGCGGGCAACTCACCATTGCCAAGAAGTTTAGACGTGATAATGGACCTGTCGATGGCCAGTGACAATGCCCGGCGTAAATCAGCTTTTCCCTGAAACGGCGGGCGAGTCAGGTTGAAGCCGTAATAATACGTACCGAGGTATGGACTGATGAATGCCTGCCCCGGCAGGTTTTTATTTATCCAGCCAAGTTTGTTCGGCGGTATGGTATCGGTCCAGTCAAACTCACCGGCACGGTAGCGACTGAACTCTGCATTGCTGGAATCTATCGGGTAGTAGATCACCTGATTGAAATATGTTTTCTTGCCATCGTAGTACTTTGTATTTCGTTTTAGCTGTAGCTTTTCGTAAGGAATCCACTGTTGCAGCTGCCATGCACCATTTGAAATCAGATGCTCTGCACTAAAGGCCTTGTCTTTGTGATTAATCAGAGAGGTAGCATAAACAGGATAGGCAATCGGGTGACTTAATATTTGCAGAAACCAGGGAGCAGCTTGCTGCAGTCGAATAACAAGGGTGTGACTGTCCGGCATATCAATGCCCAGCAGTTCAACCTGTTTACTTCCGTTCATTACATCACGAGCATTTATTATAGGTGCTAGAAGTTCAGCCATAGGGGCAACCGTTTCCGGATCCAGCGCCCGGCGCAGAGAGAAGACAAAATCTGCTGCCGTGAGCGCTTCACCGTTTGACCAGGCGAGACAGTCTCGAAGATGAAATGTGTAGATCAGACCATCTTTACTGATGCTCCATTTTTCTGCTGCACCGGGGATGAGGTTTCCTGCGGCATCTTCAGTGACCAGCCCTTCAAACAGGTCACGAAGGATGTTGCCGCTGGAGACGTCCTCGGACTGATGCGGGTCCAGCGTAACAGGTTCAGTGCTGTTACCTCTGTGGAGTGTGTCTGATCGATTTGTTTCGGCAGTTGAGTTTGATAGGGGGGTAAGAAATAGTAGTAATGTAAATGACAGTGCTAAAATGTGTTTCATTTCCTCACCTGTTCAATGACACAAGCCAGGTAATCTTTCTCCAGATCACTGGATTCATGCCTTTGTGCTTTCCACACTGCTTCTGCCAGACATTCCAGCAGGATATGCAGGGCATCATGATGTTCGCGGGATTGTTGCAGAGTGTCGAAGTGTTGACGAGTGCCAGCAGGGTTATCCATCGATAATTGTTCTTCAATGGTCATGTGAAGACTCATGTGCAGGAAGGGGTTTTCCATCCCTTGTTCAGGCGGGTAGTCACGGTCCATGTGGGATTCTGGATCATCCAGAATGGCATGGTATTCCGGGTGCAGCAGGATGGTATCAATCAGTAGAGGCTCGACACCCTGAAGCGCTTGCGACCGTTTGTATTTCTGCCAGGTATTAAAGAACACCTGCCGCATGCTGCCGCGATCTTTTCCGTAAAGACTCATTAGATGCTCACTTGACAGGGATCACTGGTTATTCTTTATTTTAAACAGACCCAGGCTGGTCGAATATTGATAGGTATGATTACCGTCTTTTAAAGGCCCGATTTCACCATTGCCATAGAAGCCGATAAAGGGCATATCGGGGTGTGATTCTCTTAGTATTTCGATATCCCTGTCGCGTCCGCCATAAAATGAGGGACCACGCCCCAGGCAGGGGAACATGAAGCCAAAATCGGGTTTGTCCCGCAGTTTTTTTGTTGCGTTGTCTACCGCCTGTCTCATGCCAAGCTCAGCGGAGTAGGTGTCACGGATAGCAAGGAAAATATGTTCGCCCGGTTGAAGTTCAGAGGTCAGCGTAATGGAATGACTTTCAGGATTGGTGGATATGATGTGGTCGAGATGAAAGCGGCCTTCGCTGATTGCGCTATCTGTTTGTCCAAATGTGACGCCGCCGAGCAGCAGGTGCAGGGGGAGTTCGCTTTTCTTTATCGATGCCGGCAAGGCATCAAGCAGCACATCCAGTGCCGGTGAATTTTCAATACTGACCACATCCAGACCATCAGCAGCGTCAATAACGCTCGGACTCGTCAGTGTTTTAAAGCTTTGCGCGATGGCAAAACCTGCATTGACATTATTGATTGCCAGCTCGACACAGTTATCCGGTTTTATTCGAGATCCCTGCCAATGGGTATAATTTCCCTGTCCTAATGGATCGGATGCGATAGCTCCTATATGAGGTGCCGTGTCATGCAGCCAGTTAGGGTCGAAACCATGGGGTGTGCCAAAGGAAAGAAAGGCATCAGCAGTATCAGATGTTCGCGGAGAGATGGCAGTCCCTTTACCGAAAACCATGGCAGCGATGCCCGGACTATCGAGTATCCAGTCATGATCCGTCAAAATACCATAACCGATACAGCCAGAAACCTGCAGGCAGCCCGCGGTGCGCGCCGCCAGGCGTACAGCGGCTTCAGCCTCATCGGAATATTCGGGTGTCATGAACAATAAAACACTCTCAGCCTGAGTGATATCGGCCTTTTCCAGCGCAATTTTTACCGCTCTGGCAGCATGCTCAATAATTGGGTGCGTGCCGTAACTCAGTCCGGTTGCTATCGGTGCATTCATGTTTCTGTTTTCTTTCTATATTCACATAGGTCATGGATGATGCAACTGCCACAGCGTGGTTTGCGTGCGATGCAGGTGTAACGTCCATGCAGTATCAGCCAGTGATGAGCATCTTGTTTATATTGGTCAGGTACCAGTCGCAGCAATCTGTCCTCGACTTCTCGCACAGTCTTGCCTTTTGCTATACCTGTGCGGTTGGATACACGGTATATATGTGTATCAACGGCAATCGTTGGCTGCCCAAAGGCAGTATTCAGAACAACATTAGCCGTTTTTCTGCCTACGCCGGGTAATGCCTCAAGTTCTGCGCGCGTTGACGGTACCTGTCCCCCATATTTATCAATAAGAATAGCACAGGTTTTGATAATGTTTTCTGCCTTGGTATTGAATAGACCGATTGTTCTAATGTAATTTTTCAGGCCGTCGATGCCCAATTCGTGTATTGATTGAGCCGTGTTGGCGATGGGATAAAGCTTCTTCGTTGCTTTGTTGACCCCGACATCAGTCGCCTGGGCAGACAGGATGACAGAAATCAGCAGTTCAAAGGGTGATGTATGCGCGAGTTCTGTCTGTGGGCTCGGGTTCTCGTTCTTCAGTAATTCGAAGATTTCTATACGCTTGTCGCGGTTCATGGTCAGTCAGGCTGGGAAATGACGGCTACTGCATTAGAATCTAAAACTTCTACAGTTAAACGGCTGCTCTGACGTTTACGCATGTTCTGGTCAATGACATTTTTAAGTGCCAACAGCAGCCCTAATCCAATGAACGCACCAGGTGGTAATGCGGCGAGCAGGAATCCATCGTAATCTTCAAATATAGTGACAGTTTTCGCCCATTGCCCAAGCATAATGTTGGCATCAGCAAACAGTGTGCCCTGAGCCAGTATTTCCCTCATTACCCCGAGGGCAACCAGTACGCCGGTAAAGCCAAGCCCCATGCTGATACCATCGATAATAGATGGCATCGGAGAATGTTTAGATGCAAAGCCTTCCGCGCGTCCAATGATGGCGCAGTTGGTGACGATCAAAGGTACAAAGATGCCTAGTACGGTATAGAGATTGTAGAGATAGGCATGCATCAGGTGTTCAACGATGGTGACAAAACCGGCAATAATCAAAACAAAAATAGGGATGCGAATCTCGTTCGGGATGTATTGTCGCAACAGGGAAACGGCCAGGTTCGATGCAACCAGAACCAGCATGGTGGCCACACCCAGGGCCAGTGCATTGATGACTGTGCCTGAAACGGCAAGCAGTGGGCACAGTCCCAGCACCTGGGCCAGTGCCGGGTTGTTGTTCCACAGCCCATCCTGGACAATTTTTGAGTAGTTGGTGTTTATTAGTTGAGGATTATTCATCGAAAAATACTCCGGGTTCAGCTTCAGCATACATCAGTGCCTTGTGGATAGCCTTGATGACTTTGCGGGGAGTAATCGTGGCACCGGTAAACTGATCAAATACACCGCCATCTTTTTTTACTTTCCAGTCTTCATGGGATGGGTTTTCCATGCTTTTACCGGGAAACTGCTGTAACCAGTTGCTGCGTCGACTTTCGATACGGTCTCCGAGACCGGGTGTTTCCAGGTGGCTGACCACCCGTACACCGAGGATCTTGCCCTGTAGATCAATCGCGAGCAGCAGATTGATTGGGCCGCTATAACCATCGGGTGCTGTCACAGGGAAGGCAACGGCAAATATTTCACCCTGCTTACGTGCACGATAGATCAGGCTGTCTTTTTTTAATCCAAGTTCTTTGCTGGCTGGCAAGGTCCGGGTGTCCTCGACGATATCGTTATCGTGGCTTTCTTCAGGGATAATACTATTGAGCGCCAACAGCAGTGCCTGGTATTCACTTTCCACTATGGCATCATGGGTGAAATGATAAACCAGTGTTACCAGTCCGATGACAATGGCACCAGCAAGGCCCAGTTTTAATCCAGAACGGCTTATGACACCTGACTTCATGGCTTAGGCTCTTCTGGTTTTTTGTAGCCGGTGATGCGTGGTTGGCTGAAGTGGTCTATCAATGGAGCAGAGAGATTCATCAGCAGTACGGCGAAGGCTACACCGTCAGGGTAACCACCCCCGCTGCGAATGATATAAATCAGAAGGCCGCAGCCAGCACCGAATATCAGTCGACCGACAGGCGTGGTACTGGCGGTAACCGGGTCGGTGGCGATAAAGAAAGCACCGAGCATGGTGGCACCGGCAAACAAATGAAACAACGGTGATAAATACTGTTCCGGATTGATTAACCAGAACACACCGGCAGCAGCACCCATAGCCAGTAATAACGAAGCGGGAATGCGCCAGTCTATCAGCCGTATAAAGAGCAGCCATATTCCACCTGCAAGGAAGGCAACATTGATCCATTCCGTGCCTTTACCGGACAACAGACTGAATATACTGAACTCGCTTCTAACTGCCGACAGCTTCATTCCCATATCCACACGTTCACGGGCTATATCCAGCGGTGTGGCAAGGCTGATCATGTCCAGGTCCATGGAGGATGGCAAATAGCCGCTGAAGCTGTAACGGAAGGCCTCAATTAGGCTAAGTGACTGTTCAGCCAGTTCCAGCGGAGGACTCCATCGAGTCATTTCCAGTGGAAAGGAAATTAGCAATACTACATATCCAGTCATGGCAGGGTTGAACGGATTGAGCCCCAGTCCACCATAGAGTTGTTTGGCAATTATAATGGCAAAGAAAACACCGACTGCTATCACCCACCATGCGCTGTGGGATGGTAAAGCGAGTGCCAGCAGGATGCCGGTCAGCAATGCAGAGCCATCCAGCAGGGTTGTAAATACCGGGCGTTTTCGTACTGCAAGAACCAGGCTTTCAGCCAGTAGTGCAAAAATAGAGGCGAGCACGATATTGACCAGTACGCCCCAGCCAAAAAAGAAAATATAGACCACGATTCCCGGTATCAGGGCAAGCATGACATTTAGCATCACACGGCTGACACTGGCCTGTGCCGGTGTGTGGGGAGAGTAATGTTGTAGTTGGCTGAATTCCATATAAAAGAAAGTTTTAGGTATTAGGTTTTATGTATTACGTATTTAGGCTGTCGATACCGCTGCTGCTTTCGGCTTTTTTAGCTTTCGTTCTGGCGACGGCTGCCTGGATCTCTTTTTGTCGATCATTGCTTGCTGTTGCAGTTTTTTTTGCCCGGGCAGCGTGTTGTGCCTTTTTTTCTGCCTTTATGCGTTCAAGCCTTTTTGTTCTTGCTTCGGTACGTTCACGGGCCCGGTCAGATTTAATCGTTTCCTGTTCTTTCTTCCAGCTTTCTGATTTGCCATAGCGGAAGTACTGTACCAGGGGAATGTGACTAGGACAGACAACGGAGCAACAACCACACTCGATACAGTCAAATAGATGATGAGTCTGTAATCCATCCAGGTTCTTAGCTTGTGAGAACCAGTACAGCTGCTGCGGCAATAACTTTACCGGGCAGACTTTGACGCACTCACCGCAGCGGATACAGGGGCGGCAGATGGCCTCAGTGGCGTGATCAGCAGGTGTCTGTACCAGCAGGCAGTTGCTGGCTTTGACTACCGGTGTGGCATCTGTTTTTAAGGTGATGCCCATCATCGGGCCACCCATAATTAATCGATCAGCATCCTCAGTATAACCGCCGGCCATTTCGATAAGATCGGACATCGGCGTTCCTATTAAGGCCTCAATATTGCGTGGTGAACTGACGCCGGAGCCGGTAACGGTGATGATGCGGGAGATTAATGGCTGCTGATGGTCGAGTGCATGATGCACCGCGGCGGCGGTGGCGACATTGCTGACAACCAGGTCAAGATCCAGCGGCAGGCCCTGGCTGGGAACATCTTTGCCGGTTAATACCTTGACCAGCTGTCTTTCCCCACCAGTGGGATAAATAGCAGGAATGCTTTGTACTTCCATCCAGTCGAGATCATTGACAAGTGTCTGCAGAGAGGCGATGGCTTCAGGTTTGTTATCCTCAACAGCAATAATGACTGACGCGGCATTCAGCGCATGGCGCATGATTTTTGCGCCATCGATGATTTCATGTGGCCGTTCACGCATCAGCATGTCATCGCAGCTGATATAGGGTTCACATTCTGCACCATTCAATATCAGTGTTTTGATCTGGTGGCCTACCGGGTTGAGCTTGATGAAGGTTGGAAATGCAGCACCACCGAGGCCAACAATGCCCGCACAACGGATCATATTACGCAGTTCGCTTGGATCCAGCTCAGTGATGTCGGGTAATGGTTTCCTTTCCAACCACTCATCTTTGCCATCGGGTTCGATAATGATGACATCACTGGGCAGCCCAGAGGCGTGAGCGGCGGGAAATTTCTGGATATCAATTACCGTGCCGGAGCTCGGTGCATGAACGGGCACAGCGACATAATCAGTAACACGGCCGATCATCTGGCCTTTTAATACTCGTTGCCCCTTTTCAACGATGCATTCAGCAGGGCTGCCAATATTCTGGTTCAGCGGGACAAACAGGCGATCCGGGATATTGGCCTTGCTGATCGGCTGGTTGGTAGAGATGGCCTTGTGACCCTCGAGCTTGAGGCCGCCAGGAAATGTATACAGTTTGGCCATCAGTTTCTGACCCCGCCGACTACTAGTGGCTGCGGCCAGGTCCAGGTGCTGGTATCCGGTTTGATCGGACGCATATCAATGCAATCTACCGGGCAGGGGGGTACACATAGTTCACATCCGGTGCATTCTTCTGCGATAACGGTATGCATCTGTTTCGCTGCACCGACAATGGCATCAACGGGACAGGCCTGGATGCACTTGGTGCAACCTATGCAGTACTCCTCTATGATGACGGCCAGAGAAGGGACATGACTCGCGTGTTCATCTGATATAGGCAGGGCTTCACGTCCCAGGGTTTCTGCCAGCACAGAAATGGTATCTTCACCACCGGGTACGCAGAGATTAAGTTCAGCCTCGCCACTGACCAATGCCTCGGCATAAGGACGACAGCCGGGATAGCCGCACTGTCCGCACTGGGTCTGCGGCAGTAGTGAATCAACTTTGTCTGCCAGTGGGTCTCCTTCGACGCGGAAGCGAACAGAAGAATAACCCAGCAACAGCCCAAACAGGCTGGCCAGGACACCCAGTGAAAGAATCGTTAATAGCATATGATGCCCATGTAGCCTAACCCAGCCCGGTAAAGCCCATGAAGGCAAGACTCATCAGTCCGGCGGTGATCAGGGCTATGGCTGATCCTCTGAAAGGTAGCGGCACATCTGCAGCATCCAGCCGCTCACGCATGGCGGCGAACAGGATAAGGACCAGTGAGAAACCGACTGCCGCACCAAAACCGTAGAGTGTGGCGGTGACAAAACTATGTTCCTGCTGCACGTTAAGCAGTGCCAGTCCCAGCACGGCACAATTGGTGGTTATCAGTGGCAGGAATATACCCAGCAGCTGATACAGCATGGGGCTGGTTTTGTGGATCACCATCTCGGTGAATT
>JAUVSB010000021.1 GCA_030597275.1 Gammaproteobacteria bacterium | reverse complement strand
CAGGCAGGCCTGCGCAAACTAATTTAAGTTTAATTTAATATAGAAGATTTAAAATTCATCAATGAGCTCAAAAACATTCAACTGGTTTAAATTTTCCTCGCCAGCGACCTTTTACCCGCTGGCAGGGAAACTGGTGCCCTGGTTTTCAGTGATTGCAGTAATTCTTATTGTTGTCGGCTTATATATGGGCTTCTTTGTCGCACCTACGGATTACAAACAGGGTGAAGGCTACCGGATTATTTTTGTCCATGTGCCTGCCTCCTGGATGTCGATGTTCATTTACCTGGTGATGGCCTTCTGGGCCATTCTGGGACTGGTCTTTAATACGCGTGTCTCGGGCATGATGGTACAGGCGCTGGCGCCAACAGGTGCGATGTTTACCTTTCTTGCCCTGTGGACCGGTGCCTTCTGGGGTAAACCTATGTGGGGCACCTGGTGGGTATGGGATGCGCGGCTGACCTCTGAGCTGATACTCTTTTTCCTTTATATTGGTTATATCGCTCTCCATTCCTCGATTGATGACAACCGTCGAGCGGATAGAGCGACTGCAATTCTGATATTAGTTGGCGTCGTTAATATTCCCATAATCTATTATTCGGTAAAATGGTGGAATACCCTGCATCAGGGTGCATCCGTCAGCGTGAAATCAGGTTCCAGCATGGCGTCTATCATGCTGATTACTATGCTGATTATGGCGCTGGCCTTCTGGGCTTATAGTATTGCAATTGCTCTGGCGAGGGTTCGATCAATCATCCTTGAGCGTGAACGGGACACCACCTGGGTAAGTGCATTGCCCGAGATAAAACGATGAAAGAATTTTTTAACATGGGCGGTTATGCCCTCTATGTATGGGGCTCGTTTGGCATGACGGCCTTGCTGATGATTGCCGAACCTCTTCTTGTGCGAAATAGACGCAAGCTTACATTGCAACGCGTTTCGCGTCTGGTTCGCAGCAAGTCAGCGCAGCAATCAAAACAGTCATCGACAAACACAACAGGTGAAATGGAATGAAAGCAAGGCAAAAGAGATTGATATCTATACTCGTTGGACTGGTCGCGCTTGGGCTTGCTGCCTGGCTGGTATTCAATGCACTCGGTAGCAATATGTCTTATTTCTATTCACCGACTGAAGTAGTACAGCAGAAAGCGCCGCAGGATCATTTGTTCCGACTTGGCGGCATGGTAGTTAAGGGCAGTGTGCAGCGGGGCCAGGAACTGACCGTGCGATTTGCCGTGACCGATACCGCAAATGTAGTCAAGGTTGAATATACGGGTATCCTGCCTGATTTGTTTGAAGAGGGGCAGGGCGTGATTGCGCAGGGAAAGCTAGGTGAGAATGGCATTTTCGTCGCCTCTGAGGTGCTGGCCAAGCATGACGAAAATTACATGCCTCCCGAAGTGGCAGACGCACTGGAAAAAGCGGGACAGATGAAAACCGGTACGACTCCTGGTGGAGCAGTTAAATGATTCCTGAAATTGGACAGTTCGCACTGATCCTGGGGCTGGTATTTGCCCTGATGCAAACGATATTGCCGCTGGCTGGGGCACATTTTGGTAACGCCAACTGGGTAGCGGTTGCAAAACCTGCAGCACGGGTACAATTGCTATTCGTCGCCATTTCTTTTGCCTGTCTGACCTGGGGTTTTCTGACCCATGACTTCTCGGTCAAGTATGTTGCGATGAATTCCAATACAAAATTACCAACTATGTATTTGTTTTCTGCTGTATGGGGCGCACACGAAGGTTCTTTGTTACTGTGGGCGCTGGTACTTTCCATCTGGACCGCCTGTGTCAGTGTCTTTAGCCGCAGTATTCCTCCAGTCATGCTAGCCAGAGTACTGGGAGTTTTAGGTTTTGTCAGTATTGGTTTTATTTTATTCATATTGATCACCTCCAATCCTTTTGAGCGTCTGGTTCCTGCCGCGCTGGAAGGCAGAGATCTTAATCCCTTATTACAGGATTTCGGGCTGATTATTCATCCGCCTATGCTGTACATGGGTTATGTCGGATTTGCCGTGCCGTTTGCCTTTGCTATTGCCGCCATGCTGGGTGGCAGGCTCGATGCGGCCTGGGCCAGATGGTCACGACCCTGGACACATGCGGCCTGGGTGTTTCTTACATTAGGCATAGCTCTTGGTTCATGGTGGGCTTACTATGAACTGGGCTGGGGTGGCTGGTGGTTCTGGGATCCAGTAGAAAATGCTTCCTTTATGCCGTGGCTGGTCGGTACGGCCTTGATGCATTCACTGGCTGTCACCGAGAAACGTGGGGCCTTCAAGGCCTGGACGGTGCTATTGGCCATTTTTACTTTCTCACTCAGCCTGCTCGGAACCTTCCTGGTTCGTTCCGGAGTCCTGACCTCGGTACATGCCTTCGCCTCTGATCCGGCACGAGGTGTTTTTATTCTGATATTCCTGGCAGTCGTGGTGGGCGGCTCGCTGATGATTTATTCCTGGAGAGCTTCTCAAATCAGAAGCCACGTTCATTTTGACCTGTTGTCGCGCGAGACAGGGTTGCTGCTGAATAATGTGTTTCTTGTCGTAACAGCTGCCAGCATCCTTCTCGGCACACTTTGGCCATTAATCGTTGATGCCCTGGGCATGGCCAAGATGTCTGTAGGCCCACCATATTTCAATAGTGTCTTTATTCCTCTTATGGCGCCACTGGCAATCCTTATGGGAATCGGACCATTACTGCGCTGGAAACGCGACAGCTTTTCACGATTGCTGCCAAAGATCTGGCTGATTGCAGTGATTAGCCTGATATTCGGTATGTTGTTCCCATTATTGGTCATGGACTTCTATGACATAGCAGCGGCATTTGGCATGGTTGTGGCTGCCTGGATACTCGGCATCACGCTTAAATCCCTTTATGATCAGTCAAAAGGGCGCAGTGTTCTAACTGTTTCACGCTCTTTCTGGGGCATGACAATGGGACATATTGGCATAGCGGTATTCATTGTCGGCATTACCCTGACTTCTATCTACAGTACTGAAAAAGACCTGCAGGTCAATCCGGGCGAAAGCTATGAACTGGGCGGCTTCAATTTCACTTTTGTAGGTGTCAGCGAGAAAGTCGGGAAAAACTACCGTGCATCCAATGGCAAGCTGCTAGTTTCAAAAGATGGCAAACAGATCGCTATTATGGAACCGGAAAAACGTGAATACCTGGTACAGAAGATGCCCATGACCGAAGCGGCCATTGATGCCGGACTGTTTCGTGATTTATTTGTCGCGCTGGGTGAACCCCTGGGTGACAAGGGCGCTTGGAGTGTACGAATTTATCATAAACCCTTTATACGCTGGATATGGCTGGGGGCATTGATTATGGCCCTGGGGGGATTATTGTCTGCCACCGATCCACGCTATCGAAAACTGGCGCGAGCAAAACAAAAGCAGGGTGCTGAAGCAGCAGGCACTGCAGAGGCGGCAGCATGAAGCGTTATTTGATCCCGCTGGCGGTCTTTATTGTGCTGGTAATTCTACTGGCTGCAGGTCTGAAGAATGACCCGAAATATATTCCGTCCCCATTTATCGGCAAACCGGCACCGGAGTTTGATTTGCCGCTATTGCATCAGCCGCAGCAGCAACTAAAAAAGGCAGATTTAATGGGCCAGGTCTGGTTGTTGAATGTCTGGGCCTCCTGGTGTGTGTCATGCCGCGCTGAGCATGAAGTGGTAAAGCGTTTCGTGGCAATGAATATAGCCCCAGTTTACGGTTTGAACTACAAGGATAATCCTGATGATGCTAAAGGCTGGCTGAATGCACTGGGTAATCCCTATAAATCCAGCCTGATGGATATAAAAGGTGATGTAGGCATCGACTGGGGTGTGTATGGCGTACCCGAAACCTTCGTTATAGATAAGAAGGGGATCGTGCGTTACAAACAGGTGGGCCCGCTTACAAACGCTATTGTCGATGAAAAGATCTTACCATTATTGCAGACGCTAAATGCGGAGGCCGATTAGCATGGTGATGAAAAAATTATTTTTACCTTTGCTTGTGCTGTTGAGCCTGGTTTCACTATCCTCACAGGCTGCCATTGATGCCTACCAGTTTGACGATCCGGAAAAGGAAGCCCTGTACAAAAAGTTGGTCAAGGAACTGCGCTGTACCGTCTGCCAGAATCAGGATATAGGCGATTCCAATGCCGGGCTGGCCCAGGATCTGCGGCGCAAGACCTATGAGATGGTTTCAGCAGGAAAAGACGAAGACTTTGTACTGGATTATATGGCACAGCGCTATGGTGATTTTGTACTCTATCGTCCGCGTCTGCAAAGTAATACGCTGCTGCTCTGGATAGGGCCATTTATCATATTGATAGTTGCTGTCTTTTTGCTGCTCAAGTTTATCCGACGGTCCGAAGATGAAATTCCTTTAAGCGAAACGGACCGGGAAGCGGCTGAACAATTACTGGAGCGAGACGAATAATGTCATTCTGGATTATTACCATAATAATGGTGGCCGCAGGTTTACTTTTGGTGCTACCAGCCTTGCTAGGTAAAAAGAGTTCTCCATCAGCAGGTAATCGCGAGCAGAATATCAGTATTGCTCAAGAACGCATGGCTGAATTAAAAAACGAACTGGAATCGGGCACCTTATCTCAGGAAACCTACCAGCAAACCCTGGAAGAGCTTGAGAAAAGTCTGCTGATCGATGTCGAAGAAACGGAAGGAGAAATTGATAAGCCATCAGGTAGCCCTGCCAGGAAAGTTTTTATTGGATTGGTGCTTTTTGTGCCAATTGTAAGCTTCGGACTTTATCAACAACTCGGCTCCCCACAGTACCTCAATGTGGCCGGACCCGGTACTCACCCGGCGAGTACGGCAACTGCTCCCCAGGCTGGTGAACTGCCCTCTATGGAGGAAATGATTACTGGCCTGAAAAAGAAAACAACGGATAACCCTGATGACCCGGATGCCTGGTATTTACTGGGTCGCCTGTACGCGGCAACTGAACAGTTTGCCGAATCGGTCAAGGCCTATGAGAAGCTGGTCGCCGTGTCGGATCGCCAACCCACGGCCCTGGTCGTACTGGCTGATTCACTGGCGATGACGCAGGGTGGGGATTTGTCAGGACGTCCCCTGAGCCTGGTGATGGAAGCATTAGAAAAAGAACCGACCCATACCACCGCTTTATGGATGGCGGGGCAGGCTGCCGCAGATCAAAAACAGTATCTTCAGGCAATAGATTACTGGCAAGGTGCTGCTCAGGGTTTAAAAGATAATAAAGAGATGCTGGGTGAATTGCAGTCCATGATTAACGAAGCAGTGGGTTTGGCAAAAGAAGCTGGAATGGATGTAAAAGAACCTACACTGGCAGAAGCTTCTTCTGCTCCTGCAATTGCTATAGATGTAACCATTGACCCCTCTTTGTTGAAAGAGATCAAAGAAAATGATGTTTTGTTCATTTTCGCCCGAGCCGTATCGGGACCACCCATGCCCCTGGCAGCCATTAAGCATCAGGCACGGGAACTGCCAGTTAGTATCATGCTGGATGATTCGTCAATGCTGAGACCAGGTACCAGCCTGGCACAGTTTGAACAACTGAAACTGGGTGCAAGGGTATCGCATAGCGGGCAGCCTATTGCCCAGAGTGGCGACCTGCAGAGTGAGGTTCAGGTGGTTAATCTGGGTTCAAAGGAAACCGTTTTATTACATATAAATCAGCTATTGCCTTGAGCTGGTAGTTCGACTGTAATAGCGCAGCCTGAAGACACTTAATAGTTAGTTGGCCGAGAAATCTTGATTTAGATCATTTTGAGATTTTGGCATATATGGCAGAATGAACGGTTAAATAAAATATAGACTTTATGTGAGGTAATATATGTTAGGTGAGAAACATGATCTGCATCATGAGTTCCCGGAACACGAGGAACGCATCCGCGAATTGAAAATGGGAAATGCACATTTTGCAAAACTATTTGATAATTATCATGAAGTAGAGCATGAAGTCAGGCGAATTGAAGAAGGCGTAGAAAACACCTCTGACGTCTATCTTGAGGATCTGAAAAAGAAGCGTCTACATCTCAAAGATACACTCTATGGAATGATCACCGGATAAGCAGAAAACTTTCAAGATGAATCGTACACCTGGAAGAAAGAAATATTAATGAATGACCCCAATAAGTATTATCGACTGGTCTTTACGGGCGAGTTGCTTCCAGGTTTTTCTAAAAAGAAAGTCGTATCAAAATTACAGGCTGCTTTGCATCTTGATAAGAAGAATGCAGAGCGCCTTGTTGAAGGAAAGCACAGACAGATAGACAAGAAACTGACCCTGGACAGGGCAGAGAAACTCAGACTTTTTATCCTGGAGCGAGGTGCCGAGTGCGTCTTGCTGCCGATAGAAGATTCGTTTATCGACACACAACAATTGCCAGAGTTTGTCAGAGGTGATGATGATACTAAGCCACAGGTTGATAATCCTGGGTTGGATTCTGAAGTTAGTAAGGAAGCGATTTACAGCATAAGCAATGAATCGTCGGCACCAGGTACGAACACAAAACAAAATTATTTGTTATTTGCTGTTTTATTTCTGATTGTTGGAGCCATTGTTATATGGATGATCCGGCCTGCTTCAGAGCAAAATGATAGTTCAACACTCCAGCAGGATGATTTGAATTTGGAGCATGCAAAGCAAAGCCCTTTAGTGACAGGGCTAACTGCTTCCACGAAATTTTCTACTCCTGATGAAACTGAAACCGACGGGAAATTAAAGAATCTTACTGTTCGAACCGGCTTATGGTTTGCTGATCATGGGAGCGAAATAGACCCCACTAAAGTGAGCTGGATCTGGATACAGGGAGATCTTGGTATCAGCGTGCGGGATATGAACGACAGCTGGGGAAAAACGATTAAGTATATTGGTCGAAGTGATGGTTTTGAAATGCGTTCTTCAGGCCCGGATAAAATATTTTATACTGATGATGATATTTACAGAGAAACAATTATTAATTAGCGAGCAGCTATAGAAATTCACAGAATAAACTAAAATGGCTATACAAAACTGCATTAAGCATATAGACAGGTGTGAAATGTGAGCTTATAGATCGTTGATCCATCTAATCTCTCATCAAAATGCAAAAAGAGAAAAAAGAATATCTCACCACAATTAGGAATACCAATGTACGCATTTTCAACTACTTCAAATAAACCTTTTGATGAAACCGTAACTAAAGTAACAGAGGCTCTGCAGGAGCAGGGCTTCGGTGTTCTTACAGAAATAAACGTCAGTGCTGTTTTGAAGAAGAAGCTCGGTATTGATAAGCGCCCTTATTTAATCCTTGGTGCCTGCAACCCGGTTCTTGCGAACCAGGCAATCGAGGCAGAACCTGACATCGGACTTCTGTTACCTTGTAATGTTGTTGTTAGAGAAGAGGAAAATGGAAGCATTACAGTCGCTTTTATGGATCCATCTGCTGTTCTGGCTCTGGTTGATAACCCGGAAGTCCCTGCGCTGGCAGCTGATGTGCGTAGCCGTCTTGAGAAAGTGCGTGATGCGGTAGCATCCTGATTGTGGAGTTATTGAGCTGAATTAATCAGAGGCTCCTTAAGTCACTAACCTATATAAGGTAATAAAAAACCATGCTCAAAAATCTATTCTCATTGATAATATTAGCAAGTCTTTTTCTTACAGGCCTGTCACTAGCCGCTGATCCACGAACCGACAGACTGCGTAAACTCATGCCAGGCGTCAAGATCGGCACACCAACTGAAACGCCTGTAAAAGGAATTTACCAGGTCAAGATCGGTAGCCAATATGCCTATATTACGGCTGATGGGAACTATGCCCTGGTAGGTAACCTGGTAGACCTTAAAAATGGCACCAGTCTAACCGAACAGGCCCATGCTGCGGAAAATATGCCCTTGATTAATTCATTTCCTGAGAAAGATATGATTATTTTTCTGGCCAAAGGTGATGAAAAAGAGGTGCTAACTATTTTCTCAGATACCAGCTGTCCCTATTGTAAAAAATTGCATAGGGAGGTGCCAAAACTCCAGCAAGCAGGTATTACTGTGCGTTACATACCTTTCCCCCGAGGTCTGAAAAGAGGCGCCGGCTACAGGGAAATGAAATCAGTCTGGTGTTCGGATGATCGCGTCAGGGCAATGAATATTGCAAATGGAGTTATCAAAGCCAAGCTCGAGAAAAAGGATTGCGCTGTAGACGATGTATTAAAGGCCGGTTACGAACTCGGGAACAAAGTTGGCGTTCGGGGTACACCGACGATCTTTCTTGCTAACGGTACAAAACTTGGTGGTTATCTACCTGCGGCCAATATCATTTCCAGGCTTTCACTCTCAGCCAAATAACATCATTATTTTTTAAAGGATATCTTTTCTCTTAAATAAAAAACGATCACATTGGGCTTCATTCATGGCATAAAGCGCTGGTATCTATCATCAGTCTTGCGCAAGGCAAAGATACCTTTTCAGCTCTGGCAGGAGAGTATTAACGAGCTGGTAGTACTAAACCGTTTGAATGCGAAACAATTGACTCGATTGCGCAAGCTATCTGGCCTGTTCCTGCGTGAAAAGCAATTTACTGCTGTAGCCGGGCTGGATTTATCTGAAAAGATGATAGTACAGATAACGGCCCAGGCCTGTCTGTTGATTCTGAACAGAAATCTCAGTGATTTTGATGGCTGGCATGAGATTATTATTTATCCTGATGCCTTTATTGTTGACTATGAGCATGTTGATGACGCCGGCGTCATTCACAGTTCAGAAAGAACGCTTGGTGGTGAGGCATGGGGGAGAGGTCCAGTAATCCTGTCGTGGGCTGATTCCGATCCAGCCAGACAGAGTTCACGCGGCACTGGCTCGAATGTTGTATTGCATGAATTTGCCCATAAACTTGATATGCTCAATGGTGTGGCAAATGGCATGCCGGTATTAAACCAGGACATGCGGAGAGAAGACTGGACACAAAAATTCAGTTGCGCTTATGACCGCCTGTTAAGAGGGCTGGAGCATGGTCGTCATGTTTCCATTGATCCCTATGCTGCGCAAAGCCCTGCAGAATTCTTTGCCGTAGTGTCTGAATATTTTTTTATGTTGCCGCTGCACTTACAGAAACACTATCCAGGTGTATACGGGGAGTTGAGAAAATATTATCGCCAGGATCCACTCGATAAAATTACATAAGGGCACCTCTATTTATTCTGGATAGCTATACTATGCTTGATGTGGAATCGCAAAAAAATGAAGCCGCAATTCGAAATGCAGATATAGCTATGTATCATTCAAAAAATAAAGGAAAAGGTCATATTGTTCTGTATGACTCATCTATGATTTGCCTTTGATCATTCTGATTTGATTTTATGTAACAAAGTCACTGACACCTGAATCCTGATACTGCAAACTGTCATTATAGTTTCACGATGAGGATTTTTTAAGATGAAAAATAATATGGGTGATATAGATAGAATGGTTCGTGCCGTTGTTGGTTTTGTAGCAATGGGCGCTGGTTTTTATTTTCAAAGCTGGTGGGGCCTGGCAGGTATTTATATCCTGGCAACATCAATGTTTAACTGGTGTCCGCCTTATGTTCTTTTTGGTGTGAATACCTGTAACATAGAAAGAAATTAATTTTATTTAGGGAACCTTATGTAACTTTGTCAATCAAAATTTACTATGACAATAAATACTTTGAAGGTTCATCTTCTATGAGGACAACAAAATGAAAGCGAATGTTGGTAGTGTAGACAGGATAGTTCGTGCGGTAGCCGGCTTTGCAGTACTGGGTGCCGGGTTTTATTTTCAAAGCTGGTGGGGTGCCATCGGTCTGGTATTCCTGGGAACAGCAGCAATCGGCTGGTGCCCACCTTATGCACTACTTGGTTTGAATACCTGCAGCACAAAAAAATAATTAATATTTCAGTTTTGCTTAACCAGGATGTAAATATTCTGGTTGTGTGCCGGGCTTCCTGATTATAGCAAGGGCATCGTTGTCATCAGGGTGTCTGAGGGCATTTAGTTTCCCTGGTTTTCTATTGAATTTTTTGTGGTTTTTTCAGTAGAGTAGTCAAGCTGGAAATTATAGCTTGTAGTGTGTTCTCTTTCGCCAGTCCATAGCAGTAATTAGACAGGGACTGGATAGCTTCTTTCATCTGTGGCTCAGTCAGATATTTCATTTTCCAGCACTCTAGCCAGTCAGATAAAGTCAGGTTAGCTGGCCAACCCTCGGCTTTTCCAACCAGTCTCAGTCCTGCAAGTACATCCTCTTTAGTTTCCGCCTGTTTAATCATTTTAAGTGCATCTAGCCGCCGATTCCTGTATTTCACCCGGTTGTGAATATATCGATAAAGTCTTTTCCACAGAAAAAGCAGTGCAGCTAGCATAATAGAGATTGCCAGGATACGTGCTGCAATTCCTGTTGAAATGGGCCTCTCTGCTTCGTGTTCCACGGACTCGAGTCTGCCAGTTACCGGATCAAAATATTGTATTTTCAAAGCTGGCAGATTTGTTAATCCATTACTCAAAGGTTTAAAAGGAATCGTGTGATCCACACGACCATGGACACCCCTGCTATCTGGGTGCATGCTGCGTTTACTCGTGGCAGGAAAGAAAAGAACATTATCATTAGACTTTATCTGTCTTAATACCGGTGGTAGCCAGTAAGGTGTCAGAGATTTACTTTCGATAGAAATGTTCCAGTAGGCGAGATTATTTGTATTCAATATGCCTGTTGGTGTGATAGATGTTTCAATTTTAACTTTGCCTACCGGTATTGTTGGCGGCAGATAAGAAGCCAGGGGACGAATTGCCAGCTTGATCTTAGGAAGGTAGAAGACTCTTCTAATAACACCACTTAAATGGTACTCAATTGCTGGTAAATCTATCTCCAGATTACCCGATTTCAGGGGCAATAAAGACCAGCCTGCCGTGATTCTTGATCTGCCTCCCTGATCGTCTTCTATCCACTCACGATTTACAGGTAAAGGGGTTATTTCAAACCCGTCTACAGATTGTTTTGCCAGCTTGATGATTGCATATTCCTCTGGCGTGGTGAGTGTCAGAGAAACGATGATCTGTTCACGCTGCCAAACCTCAGGTGACGTAAGCTTCCAGTCCACAGAGATTTTCTCCCCATCTGTGGTGGCATCCTGGATTATTATCGTTTTTTCTGTGCTGCTGTGTTTATCAATGCTAAACGAGGGTATAAGGAGTTCACCCGTCTGGCGAGGATAGAGCTTCAGGCTTAATGTTTGCCGACGGTTTTGGCCATTACTTGATTGTTTACCATTTCCATCGTTCTGACCTATTATTTCAGTATCCAGGTCTTTGCTATCCAGGATAAATTGTTTGTTGAGTGAATGGAGAGAGAGGTTCGACAGGTCTGTCTTTAGTTCTTCACCGATAATCTTTAAATAAACAGGCCTGCCGAGTTCACCTGATGATTTCTTTAGTTGCACTTCCAGAGAGGGCCTGGCCAATACTGACAATGGACATAGAAGAAGCAGTATAAATAGTGTTCTAATTTGTGTCATCGGTCTTACCATGGAAGTACACCCGGTACTGTTTCTGTTTCTTCAACCGGTGCAGCAAAACCTTCTTCCATTTCGAACAAACGTTTCCACAGTAAGCGCTGGCGATCTTCCAGTTCTCTCATGCGTAAGCGGGCGGCATTAATATCCTGCTGCTTTTGGGCATGGTTTTGCTGTCTGTAGCTGGTTAAAACCGCCTGGTTTTTATTCGCCAGCCGCACATGGGCCAGTCCGCGTGCAAGCAGCCTTGCAAGTTCCTCAGCAGGTATCTCTGGCAGAGGAATATTAGCCTTTTTTCTTTCTTGCTCGTTATCGAATGACATGGAGCCGCTGTCATTGATATCCAGTCCCTGTTGTGCGCGGGCAGATCGTGGCCCTGAACCGATACGGTTTGCCGTTCCTTGCTGTATTTGTTCTTCTACCAGTTGCTGTAGAGAATCGCTGATGGCGAGGTTTATTCTCGATGCCTCATGCGACGGTCGATAGAGCAGTGCATCACGAAATAAAAAGGCAGCTGCAGCATAGTCACCGGTATTGAATGTGGCATTGGCCAGGTTGTATATGGCGCTACCACGTTGCTGATCCGTTTCTGCGAGCATTACCGCCTGGTTAAAATGTGTTATTGCCTGTATATATTCTTCCATTCGGTAGTAACTGTTGCCTTCACCGAGGCGACCGTTATAACCGGGTAACTGGCGGTAGAACTCGGCGGCTTGTGGGAAGTCTTCCGCAGTAAAATAGTGGTAGGCCTGGTGTTCAATCTCTGTTGTTCCTGGCAGTGTTCGCTCAGCAGCTTGTGCCAGATTAGAGGGGTGCAGCGAGGGCAATAACGAGAGCAACAGGCAGGCAGGAAGCAGGGCTTGTGTTGAATTCAAAAGCCTCAGACGGTATGGCATAAGACAGGCAAACAGCAACACAATGGCAGGGAATAAGGTCCAGGGGTAAAGCTCCTGCCATACCACCTCATCATCACTGAGTGTTTTATTGATAATATTAGTATTTACGGCCATGCCCCGCTCATAAAGGGTGTGCCAGTCACTGTCATCATCCTGAGAGATGATGAAATCTCAATTAGATGCATGGTCAAGCTCAGTAAGGATCTTTTCATTCATGCGAGAGATAACTGGTCGGCCCTGGTATTGCAGCCAGCCACCCTCTGTCAGGGGTACTGCTTCACCTTCCGGGCTTCCCATGCCAAGGATGTAGAGTG
>JAUVSB010000097.1 GCA_030597275.1 Gammaproteobacteria bacterium | reverse complement strand
GAAGCTGTTTTATTCGTCACAGGCCTGGCACTGGACTATCGTGAACAATTCAAATGTGACGTTGCGGTTGATCTGATCTGTTATCGACGACATGGCCATAGTGAAGCAGATGAACCCTCTGTAACTCAACCGGTCATGTATTCAAAGATCTCAGCCGTGCCCACTACGCGCGAAATCTATGCCCGTAAACTGCAGGCTGAGGACATCATAGATTCCAGCGTTGCGGACGTGCTTAAAAAAACATACCGGGACAACATTCACAGTGAAAAGATAGTTGCCCGTAACATTCTGCAAGGTTTCAAACATCCGTATGTTGTCGACTGGTCAAAGTATCGTGATAAAGATGAAAATAAGCAGGTAGACACTTCGGTTGAGATCGACCGGATACAGCATCTGTCCAAAGATATACAGAAGCTTCCTGAAGGTTTTACTTTACATGCTCGTGTTGCCCAAATACACGAAGATCGCCGCAAGATGGCCAGTGGCGGCCTGCCCATCAACTGGGGATTTGCTGAGCTCATGGCCTATGCCAGCCTGCTTGATGATGGCTATGGAGTACGGCTGAGTGGGCAGGATAGTGGCCGTGGAACATTTTTTCATCGCCATGCCATCCTTTATGACCAGAATACAGGCGATGATTATGTTCCACTGCAACACCTCAGTGGTAAGTCGGCACGCTTCCAGATTATTAACTCACTTTTATCTGAAGAAGCCGTACTGGGTTTTGAACTGGGCTATTCTTCTGCCGAACCTGAAACGCTGGTCATATGGGAAGCACAGTTTGGTGATTTTGCCAATGGTGCACAGGTTCTCATCGACCAGTTCATCAGTTCTGCTGAGAGCAAATGGGACAGGGTCACCGGTTTGACCCTGTTGCTTCCCCATGGCTTTGAGGGCCAGGGCCCCGAACATTCCTCGGCCAGACTCGAACGTTTTTTACAACTCTGTGCAGATAACAATATGCGCGTCTGTGTACCAACGACTGCAGCGCAGATATTTCATCTGCTAAGAGCACAAATGCTGCAGACATTCAGACGACCACTTATCGTTATGAGCCCCAAAAGCATGTTGAGGAATCCACTTGCCAGTTCGTCTCTGGACGACCTGGCCAACAGCAGTTTTCGACAAATTATTCCGGAATCAGACTCGCTTATCCCCGAGGAGGTGCATCGTATAATTCTTTGCACCGGCAAAGTTTACTATGATCTCTATACTGCCCGGGAAGAAAAAAATATCAATAATATTGCGATCATTCGCATCGAGCAGTTATATCCCTTCCCGCGCAACTTACTGATCAGTGTTCTTGCCGAATACCCGGAGGCGCGTTCGGTAGTCTGGTGCCAGGAGGAACCCATGAACCAGGGAGCCTGGTACCAGATAAGACATCATCTTGAAGCCTGCACCGGGAACCAGCATAAACTGACTTATACCGGTCGTGAAGCCTCTGCAGCACCCGCAACAGGCTCTTATACTCTGCACATGGCGCAATTACACCGGCTTGTAGACCAGGCATTGAGCCTTGATGATTTGAAGGAGAAGTCGTGCCACTGAACACAGGAGAGAATAATGGGAATTGAAATCAAGGTTCCAGTATTACCCGAATCCGTGATGGATGCTACGGTAGTAAAATTCTATGTGCAGGAAGGTGACACGGTTGAAAGTGATGCACCACTGATGGATCTTGAGACAGACAAGATCGTCCTCGAAGTCCCGGCACCGGTGAGAGGTGTCATCACCGACATTCAAACTGAACTTGGAGCCGTGGTTGTAGCCGGGCAGGTACTTGCTTTACTGAGTGACAGCCCCGTTGCTAAGACAAATGTAAAAAGCGAACAGACCGCAGATGAAGATAATAAAACGGCCAGGCCGGTAGCAAGTCCCGCAGCAAATAAAATTGCTGTAGAAAACAATATCGACCTGTCCATACTGACAGGAACTGGGAAAAACCAACGTATCACCAAACAGGATGTATTGGGCTTTATTGGTCAAAATAGCGAGCTAAAACAAGGTGAACCAATCACCATAGAAAAACATATAGAACCTGAAAACAGACCACCAGCAATGCCACCCGAACATCCAGAGAAAGAACCCCAAACTCAGCGAGGACAACGCAGAGAGCCCATGTCACGGCTGAGACAGCGCATTGCGCAGCGCTTATTACAGGCACAACAGAATGCTGCCATACTGACAACGTTCAATGAAGTAAATATGCAGGCCGTAATAGATGCCCGCAACCAGTATCGCGATGAATTTGAAAAACGTTACGGTGCCCGCCTTGGATTTATGTCATTTTTTGTTAAGGCATGCTCACAGGCACTGCAGAACTATCCCATCACCAATGCATCAATTGACGGCAACGATATTATTTATCATGACTACATCGATATTGGTATTGCTGTCAGCTCACCGAGAGGACTTGTCGTACCTGTCTTGAGGGATGTACAAAACTCCAGCTTCGGTGATATTGAAATGCAAATTCTCGATCTTGCACAAAAAGCACGTGACGGAAAACTGACCCTTGATGATCTTAATGGCGGAACCTTCTCAATCACCAACGGTGGTGTTTTTGGATCCATGCTATCTACGCCTTTATTAAATCCACCGCAAAGCGCCATTCTTGGCATGCACAATATTTCCCAACGGGCGGTAGTAGAAAATGGTGAGATAGTCATTCGGCCAATGATGTACCTGGCACTTTCTTATGACCATAGATTGATAGATGGACGGGATGCGGTGCAATTTCTGGTGAGTATAAAACAGGACCTGGAAGATCCTTCAAGACTCCTGATTGGGTTATGAAAATGGAAAAGCAATACGACGTTATAGTAATTGGTGCCGGTCCTGCCGGTTATGTGGCGGCTATACGCTGTGCCCAACTGGGCATGAAGACGGCCTGCATTGATAACTGGATAAATAAAGATGGTAAACCAGCACTGGGAGGTACCTGCCTCAACGCCGGCTGTATTCCATCAAAAGCATTACTGGAAAGCTCTGAATATTATGCTGATTTAATGGATACATCCGTACACCCGGGAATCAGTTTACAGGGCATAGAGCTTGATCTAAAAGAGATTCAGAATGATAAAAATAAAATTGTCAGCGAACTGACTGGCGGCATCCAGGCCCTGTTCAGAGCTAATGGAGTCACCTCAATATCTGGTCAGGCTCAACTACAGGCGGACAGACATATTATTGTCACCTCAATGGAGAATGACAAAAAAAGTGACCTGCTCGCCAGCAACATTATCATTGCCACAGGGTCACGCCCCATCGACATCGCAGCAGCGAAAATGGATCAGCATCGCATAGTTGACTCCCAGGCTGCCCTGCAATTTGATGAAATACCCGGGCGCCTGGGGATTATCGGCGCCGGCGTCATCGGCCTGGAGATGGGCAGCGTCTGGCAACGCTTTGGCTCCCAAGTGACCATACTGGAAGCCCAGGAGTGTTTTCTTCCTGCCGCTGATAAAGAGGTCGCTGCACTTGCACTGGCTGAATACCGGCGTCAGGGCTTGATCATTCACACTGGTGCCTGTGTGACAAAAACCCATAATCATGGCACAGGCGTTACCGTAAATTACAACGATTCCGGCAAATCACTGCAACTGGAAGTAGACAAACTGGTTGTTGCCGTTGGCCGTCGACCTCACACGGAAGGTCTGGCACCAGCAGAAGTCGGCTTGCTGATTGATGAAGGGGGGTTTATTCATGTAAATGAACACTTGATGTCCAATCTGCCCAATATCTATGCAATAGGGGATGTAATCCCCGGTCCAATGCTGGCTCACAAAGGCTCGGCGGAGGGCGTTGCTGTCGCCGAGCACATTGCCGGCCAGAAAAATCAGATAAACTATAATTCTATCCCTTCTATTATCTACACAGAACCCGAAATTGCCTGGACGGGTCAAACTGAAGAACAGCTAAAACAGGCAGGAATAAAATACCGCAGTGGAAGCTTCCCGTTCACGGCTTCAGGCAGAGCACGGGCAATGAGAAAAACCACGGGTTTGGTCAAAATATTAGCAACAGAAATCAACGACGAAATTTTAGGGGTTCATATTATCGGTGCTCATGCTTCGGAGTTAATCGCTGAAGCCGTTCTGGCAATGGAGTACCGTGCCACCGCAGCAGATCTGGCGCTGACCATCCACGGCCACCCGACATTATCAGAAGCCTTGCATGAAGCAGCACTGGCAGTGAATGGCGAAGCGATTCATATAGTTAATAGAAAAGCCTGAGGTCTGAGGTCTGAGGTCTGAGGTCTTTATGATTTTGACCTTCGACCTACGACTCAGATCTCGTTTCCGCAGCAAGCACTGTATTGCGTAACAACATCGCTACCGTCGTCGGCCCTACTCCACCGAGTCGTGGGGTAATCCAGCCCGCCACTTCAGCGCAGGATTCATCGACGTCCGGCATCAGTCTCTTGCCCTCCCAGCTAATCCCGCCACTAATCACTGCAGCACCTGGTTTGACCATCTCCGGCATAACTATACTCGCCACACCGGCGGCAGAAATAATGATATCAGCACGACGAGTGAAATAAGCAAGATCCCTGACTCCGGAGTGAATTACCGTTACTGCAGCGTTTGCCCCTTCCTGTTTCGTCGTCAGCAATAATGAAAGCGGACGTCCTAGCGTAGGGCCTCGGCCAATGATTACCACCTCTTTGCCTGACACTTCTATTCCATAATGGACAAGTATTGCCTGAATGCCTGCCGGAGTGCAGGGTACCGGGCCTTTCTCCTGCAGCACCAGTTTACCCAGATTTACGGGATGCAGACCATCTGCATCCTTCGCCGCGTCCATGCGCATCAGCGCTTCATTGAAATTCAGCCCTTTTGGCACAGGGTACTGGATTATGTAACCATCCACCTCATCATTATTATTGAAATCATCAACTGCATTTAGAAGTTCCTGCTGCGTAATGTTCGCAGGTAACTGCAGATGAAATGAACGTATCCCGGCATTCTCACAGGCCTCGTGTTTCTTTCTAACGTAACTTTCACTGGGACCGTCATCGCCCACCAGAATTGTGCCAAGACCAGGCTGAATATTCCGCTTAGCCAGTTTTTCCACACGGTTCCGTACATCCGCCACTACGGCCTCTGCGACCTCTATGCCGCTGAGTAAATTTGCTGTCATTGGTATTATCTCTGTTACAAACTGTGTGGCCGGGTTACAAGCGTCGCTTGATTGGCCCAGCCAGCATGATCACTACGGTAGCCCCTACTGCCGCTCCTGCATAGAGGTAAAATTCAGGTTGTCCTGCATCTCCAAAAAATGCCATGAGGATACCGCCTAGCAAGCCACCAGTAATTCCCGCCACCACATCGCAGGCAAGCCCAAGCCCACTACCTCGCATAATCAGGCCAGCCAGCAGGCCAGAAAACAGCCCTATTACAAGAAATACAAATAAGTTAATGATATCCATACAGAACTCCTGTAGGTCTCATAAATCTCTATGTTAAGTTATATTCTAGAATGTCCGGGTATAAAAAGGCAATATTAGTCTCAGTTTCAAGACTGAATCCTTGAAATTCAGAAAAACCTTGATCCAAATCAAGGCAGCTAAAACAAACAGACTTTATTGTCGACCTTT
>JAUVSB010000105.1 GCA_030597275.1 Gammaproteobacteria bacterium | reverse complement strand
TAATTATGGCTAAATAATGACTAATAATAACTATTTATTGGCTGTTTTTTAACTTGTTAATCATATCAGCTACAGCGATCACATCACAGGCAGGGCTAGATGGCAAATAACAAAATTCGACTCGAACGTGATTCGATGGGTGAGGTAGAGGTACCGGAGGATGCACTTTATGGTGCGCAGACGCAGCGCGCTGTCGATAACTTCCCGATTAGTGGTATCACTCAGCCGCGTGCCATTATCCGTGCACTGGGTCTGATCAAGCAGGCCTGTGCCGTCGCAAATCACCATCTGGGTTTACTCAATGAGCCACGCTCACGTGCTATTGCCCTGGCAGCCGTAGAGATCGCTACGGGCAAACATGATGATCAATTTCCCGTCGATATATTTCAGACAGGCTCGGGCACCAGCTCCAATATGAATGCCAATGAAGTGATTGCAACGCTGGCGTCAGCTGAATCAGGTATGCAGGTGCACCCCAATGACCATGTCAATATGGGGCAAAGTTCCAATGATGTTTTTCCAGCGGCTATCCATGTTGCCGCTTCTTTACTGGTGAATGAATCGCTGTTGCCAGCAATGGAAAAACTGGATGCGAGTCTGGAAAGAAGAAGGAATGAACTCGAGCAAATGGTAAAAACTGGCCGCACTCATCTGATGGATGCCATGCCTGTTACCATGGGGCAGGAGATCAGCGGCTGGCAGGATCAGATTCTCCGTGTAAAAAAACAGATACAGCATGTCGCCATCGCGCTACTCGACCTGCCACTAGGTGGCACCGCTGTTGGCACTGGCATCAATACACCAGAGGGTTTTGCTGATGAATGTGCCAAAGCCCTGCAGTCATCGACCGGTCGTGCTTTTAAGGCACGTGACAATTTCTTCTCCGGGCTGTCCAGCCAGGACGATGCCGTTGCCCTCAGCGGCCAGTTAAAGACACTGGCGGTGGCGATGATGAAGATTGCCAATGATCTGCGCTGGATGAACTCCGGCCCGCTGGCCGGGCTGGCGGAGATCAGCCTGCCTGCCTTGCAGCCGGGCAGCAGCATCATGCCCGGCAAGATCAATCCGGTTATCCCTGAGGCGATAGCCATGGTCTGCGCCCAGGTGATGGGCAATGACACAACGGTCACCGTAGCCGGTCAATCTGGAACCTTCCAGCTTAATGTCATGCTGCCGGTGCTGGCCAATAGCCTGATATCAAGCATACAATTATTGTCGAATGCCTGTGCAGTACTGGCGGAAAAGGCAATCGATGGCTTTATTGTCAATGAGGCGGTACTTAATCAGTCATTAGAGCGAAATCCTATACTGGTAACGGCTTTAAACCCTGTAATTGGCTATGAACTCGGTGCCAAAATTGCCAGGCGGGCCTATGCGGAGAAGCGTGCTGTTAAAGATGTTGCACTGGAGATGACAGAGCTGGACGAGGCTGAGATAGATCGTCTACTTGACCCTTACAAGCTCACATTGGGTGGTTTAAAGTAATGTATTACGTTTTATGTTTTACGATTTACGCAACATCTAATACGTAAAACGTAAATCAAGTGTTTAATCGTTGCCGCGAAGGTCTATCTTCATTCCCGGTTAGCATCCCCGGGCCGTCTGGTGTGCTTGAAGCTAAAGTCGATTGCGCTGCATCCAGTGACCCCCAGGGCAGTGCTGTCGTCTGTCATCCTCATCCCCTGTATGGCGGTACCATGCAGAATAAGGTGGTTCATACACTGGTAAAATCTCTTGCAGCAAATAATCAGACAGCCGTACGGTTTAACTTCAGAGGTGTTGGTACCAGTGAGGGCAGCTATGATGATGGGATAGGTGAGACCGATGATGCACTGGCTGTTGTGGACTGGGTAAAAGAGAAGCAAGCCAATTTACCTGTCATACTGGCGGGTTTTTCCTTTGGCTCCTTCGTTGCTCTTCGAGCAGCAGCAAAAATTCAGCCCGCAGCGCTGATTACTGTCGCGCCGCCTGTAAGGATGTTTGATTTTGATGCGCTACCGTCTATAAGCTGTCCCTGGTTATTGATTCAGGGGGATGAAGATGAGGTGGTGGACATCAATGCTGTTATCAACTGGGTTCGTACACTGGAAAATCCGCCTGAGCTGGAAATTATTGAAGCTAGCAGCCATTTTTTCCATGGTAAGTTGCTGGAACTTAGGTCTGTCTGTGATGAATTTCTACAAAAGATTTGATACTGATATTTATTATAAGAATGAGATGAAGCTTGCATCGGTGATGCTTTGTAGAGGCTTCTGAGGTACTATTTCACGCGCAAAAAAATAGTCTGCAGATAATTTGTAGCCAGCATTCTATTTTCTGCTCGTGGTGATTAATAATTCAAAGGAAACAATGTGTTAGATGTTATAGTTAATGGCGAATCAAGAGCCCTTGCAGAGTCTGTAAGTGTAAAGCAACTAATCCAGGATATGGATTTGCAGGGTAAAAGGATAGCAATTGAAATCAATGGAGAAATAGTGCCAGCAAGCCAGCATTCCAGTGTTCAATTGTCCAGCGGCGACAATATTGAAATAGTCGGCGCTATCGGTGGTGGCTAGCTAAGCTCCAATAGATAAAGTAGGAGCGCCGCCCTCGGCGCGATTAACAGATTCCTGATATATATCCCTGTCGCGCCGAGGGCGGCGCTCCTACAAATGAATTAAAGGTGAAAAAGTGACACAAAGTAATAAAGACCCACTTGTTATAGCGGGTGTTGAATATAACTCCCGGCTTCTGGTTGGAACGGGTAAATACAAAGATATGGATGAGACTCGCGAGGCAATTGAGGCCAGTGGAGCCGAGATCATCACTATCGCAATTCGTCGTACTAATATTGGGCAGACTCCCGGTGAGGCAAATATTCTTGATGTTCTGCCACCAGAAAAATACACAATTTTGCCGAATACTGCAGGATGCTACACCGCTAAAGATGCTATTAGAACTCTCATGCTCGCACGTGAATTGCTGGATGGCCACCCGCTTTGCAAACTGGAAGTACTAGGTGATGAGAAAACGCTCTATCCCGACATGCCTGCGACGATGGAAGCCGCTGAGACTCTGATTAAAGATGGTTTCCAGGTGATGGTTTATATGAATGACGACCCAATACTGGCAAAACGCCTGGCTGAAATGGGTTGTGTCGCAGTCATGCCGCTGGCCGCACCCATTGGTTCTGGACTGGGCGTACGCAATCCGCATAATATTCGTTTTATTGTTGAAGAAGCTACAGTACCAGTCCTGGTTGATGCCGGCGTAGGGACAGCCAGTGATGCCGCAGTTGCCATGGAGTTGGGAGTTGACGGTGTTTTAATGAACACCGCGATTGCCGGAGCGAACAAACCAGTGCTAATGGCGGCAGCGATGAATAAGGCTGTGCAGGCGGGCAGAGAGGCCTGGCTGGCGGGAAGAATGCCAAGGAAAGCCTATGCATCTGCCTCATCACCTGAAACGGGCTTGATTGACTGAAAAGTCTCCTAGAGTCGCTGTATAGATGGCTGTTATACTTTGTACTCTAAAGTCTAAATTGCCAGTAATTACTTGCTGAAAGAAATACGAGGAGAATTCATTGGAAGTTCATGATACCCACCTGAAGGGTGTTAGGCTGATCGTCCCGCGCGTCTTTGAAGATGACAGGGGCTTTTTTCTCGAGACTTTTAATGCGGCTGTTTTCGAAGAGAATGGCTTGCCTGTCAATTTTGTTCAGGATAATCATTCTCGCTCAACGCGTGGTGTGTTACGCGGTCTTCATTATCAGTTTCCAACCTGGCAGGGCAAACTCGTGCGTGTGGTGACGGGGGAGATTTTTGATGTCGCAGTGGATATCCGTCCTGAATCCCCTACATTTGGTCAATGGTATGGCGTGATACTTAATGAAGACAACAAACATCAGCTCTATATCCCACCCGGATATGCGCACGGTTTTTGTGTTTTGAGTGAGACGGTTGATGTTACCTACAAATGTACAGCTCCTTACACTCCATCGGAAGACGCTGGTATTCGCTGGGATGACCCGGATATTGGTATTGACTGGCCCATCAGTGATCCACTGGTATCAGAAAAAGACCGCAATGCCCCGCTATTGAAAGATAGTGCGTTTGCACAGAATTAATCCGGATTCCACTAAATGAAAATTCTATTGTTTGGGCGTGATGGCCAGTTAGGCACTGATTTAAATGAAACCCTGGTAGCAGAAACACTATCGGATAATGTGGAGCTGTCCGCCTATGGTCTCAAGGACCTGGATCTTAGCCATTTTAATGACCTGCAGGAAGTTATCAGCGAAGAGGAACCCGATCTGATCATTAATGCTGCAGCCTATACGGCAGTAGATAAGGCGGAAGCTGACGCTGAACTGGCTGCGATGGTTAATGCCGAGGCACCTGCAGTGATGGCAAAAGCGGCGGCAGCATTGAATGCCGGGATAATCCATTATTCTACAGATTATGTTTTTGATGGCACCGCAAAACAGCCCTATAGCGAAGATGACCTGCCCCATCCGGAATCCGTTTATGGACAGACTAAACTTGATGGTGAAAATGCTGTACTGGCACACTGCAAAAACTCCCTGATTTTGCGCACCAGTTGGGTTTATTCAATGCATGGGCAAAACTTTCTCCGCACCATGTTACGCCTGGCCGCAGAGCGAGATGAGTTATCTATCGTCGGTGATCAGTTTGGCGCACCCACAACAACCCGGGCACTGTCTGATGCTACATTGAAGCTGGTTCAGTACTTTATGCTGCATGGTGAGTTTACCGAAGCGGTACGCGGTGTCTATCACATGACCTGTGGCGGTGAGGCCAGCTGGTGTGATTTCGCTCGGGCCATTATTGCCGCTTCAGAGTTTTCTGATACCCGGGTGTCAGCCATCACTACTGCAGATTATCCTACGCCTGCAAAACGTCCGGCTTATTCAGTACTATCAAATAACAAGTTGTTCGATACTTTTGGTATACGTCTACCTGACTGGGAAACAGCACTTACCCAGTGTATGCAAGAAAGC
>JAUVSB010000039.1 GCA_030597275.1 Gammaproteobacteria bacterium | reverse complement strand
CGACTCACGACATAAATGATCAGATGAATAGCGACAGCAAACAACAGGACTCCACTCATTTTGGCTATAAGGATGTGCCAGCATCCGAAAAAGCCGGAATGGTTGCTGATGTGTTTCATTCGGTAGCTGGCAAATATGACATCATGAATGATGCCATGTCGCTAGGCATTCATCGCCTGTGGAAGCAATTTGCCATTGCCCAGGTGGGGGTCAGACCGGGACACAGGGTGCTGGATCTGGCCTGCGGCACCGGTGATCTCACCTTAAAAATGTCCCCCCAGGCAGGCCCTGAGGGTCTGGTCATTGCCTCTGATATCAATGCCTCCATGCTGCAGAATGGACGTGATCGTCTGATAGACAAAGGAATCACCAACAATGTTCAGTTTGTTCAGGCAGATGCCGAGAAGCTCCCCTTCCCGGATAATTCAGTAGATCGCATTACCATTGCCTTCGGCCTTAGAAATGTCACCGATCAAAATGCAGCCCTGTCTGCCATGTATCGCTGTCTGCGACCCGGGGGAAGACTGGTCATACTGGAATTTTCCAAACCCGTATTGCCCGGGCTGGATAAAGTCTATGACCTTTACTCATTCAAAATACTGCCTCAATTAGGCAAGCTGATCGCCAATGATGAGGCCAGTTACCGCTACCTGGCAGAATCTATACGCAAGCACCCCAATCAGGAAACACTAAAAGATATGATGGCAGAGGCAGGGTTTGATCGTCCTCATTATCATAATCTCAGCGGCGGTATCGTCGCTGTTCACAAGGGTTATAAGGCATAGCACACCAACCATGAACGCCCTCTCCTTTATTACACCCTTTGTCAGTGAAATTGGTTGCAAGCTATTACAATCTGACCCGACCACTCTGGACCGACTGGCAGAACTTGACGGCAAAGTGATTGCACTGGATTTCGAATCGACAGATGTCACTATCTATATGTTCCCCACTCCCGCCGGCATTCGACTGAGAGACGAATGGGATGGTGAAGTGGATGTCCACATGATCGGCACACCTGCTGAACTGATAAAAATGGGCCTGGCTGCCAGGTCACCGGTCACACCCGGGAAAATTAACATTAAGATCCAGGGTGACCTGCATGTAGGACAGCAGTTCAAGAAAATTCTTGATGACATGCAAATCGACTGGGAAGAACTCCTTTCACAACACATAGGTGACATAGCCGCACACCACGCTTCCAGTTTTTTACGTGGTTTACATAAAAGAGTAAATGAGGCAGTCAGAACTGTCGCAAACAATAGCAGTGAATACCTGCGCTTTGAAGCAGAACTACTTCCTGCTGACTGGCGCGTGGATGAGTTTATCGAAGGCGTAGACAATATTCGTGAAGATGTTGACCGTATGGCTATGCGAGTTGAGCGCCTGCTCAGAAACCAGTCAACAAAATAATAAGCCAAGCATGTCTGGAAAGTTGTCACAAGTTACCCACCTGCTGCGTATTGTTCGCGTTCTTGCGTACCACAATCTAGATGAATACCTGACCGAAATTACACCGTTAAAGCCCTGGTTATTTCTTTTCCATTTATTTCCCCGCAGTAAAGACAATAATCCACGCGGTCAACGGCTGCGTGAAGCGCTGGAAGAGCTCGGCCCTGTATTCATCAAACTGGGGCAGATGCTATCCACCAGGCCTGATCTAATTCCCGACGATTTAGCGCAAGAACTCAGCTTGCTTCAGGACAGGGTCCCTCCTTTCCCTGGTGACCAGGCTTTACTCATTCTTGAAAAGGCTTATGAAGAACCTGTTAGTCACCACATCGTCGACTTCAATCCTGTTCCACTCGCATCCGCATCCGTCGCCCAGGTGCATGATGCGCGACTAAATGATGGCACCGAGGTTGTAGTAAAAATAATACGCCCTGGGCTGGAACCGATAATAAAGAGAGATATCGATCTTCTTTTTATGCTCGCCCGCATGGGAGAGAAATACTCTGCTGACGTACGCAGGCTGCACGCTGTTGAAGTCATAGAGGATTATAATAGAATTATCCATGATGAGCTGGATCTGCTGCGTGAAGCGGCCAATGCCAGCCAGCTGCGCCACAACTTCATCACCTCCCCATTGTTGTACGTTCCCGAGGTCTATTTCGACCATACCCGAACAAATGTCATGGTGATGGAAAAGATTCACGGCACTACGGTTTCCAAAATCGACACGATTGTTGAAAAAGGCATAAGCCTTAAACAATTGTCAAATAACGGTGTAGAAATCTTCTACACCCAGGTATTCCGTGATGGATTTTTTCATGCAGACATGCACCCGGGCAACATCTTCGTACTGGACGATGGGCGTTACGCAGCAGTAGATTTCGGTATTATGGGTACACTTTCCGACATCGATAAACACTATCTGGCGGAAAACTTCCTTGCTTTTTTCCAGCATGATTACCGCCGTGTCGCACAGGCGCATATCGACGCAGGCTGGGTACCCGAGGGCACACGGGTAGATGAATTTGAATCCGCTATTCGCTCAGTCTGTGAACCAATTTTCGCCAAACCTCTGTGTGAAATTTCCTTTGGCCGCGTTCTGATAAGGTTGTTCCGGGTAGCTCGGCGTTTCAATATGGAAATACAACCGCAGCTGGTACTACTTGAAAAAACCCTGCTTTATGTTGAAGGCCTCGGTCGCCAGCTCGACCCCCAGCTGAATCTCTGGGATACCGCAAAACCGTATCTGGAGCAATGGGCCAGGGAAGAATATGGACCTAAAGCCTTCCTCAAGGAAATTCGGCGCCAGGCCCCCATGTGGTGGAAGATGGGACCCCGCATGCCGATGCTCGTGCACAAGGTACTCGAACAGGCCACTAATGGAGAGTTACAGCTGACACAGCCGGATGAAAACCTTAAAAAGCTGCGTGAAGAGACACGCAAGGGTCAGAAACGTCTGTTTCATGCCATCGTTGGCAGTGCACTGCTAATTAGTGCAGCATTGCTGGCAGCCCTTGATGGCTTTACTCCAATTATGGCCGGAATTGCACCCTTATCAAGCTGGGTACTGGGTGGCCTTGGTGCCCTGTTGCTGTTTGTTTCATGGCCCTCGGATGAATGAAAATAATTTCAAGTATAAAGGCTGAAAACTTAAATACTTTTAATGTCATCTAACCTCGCAAGCAGACACCCTCAGAAGAATATTTTCATTCTGTTCACGTTGCTACTGTCTGCCATACTTTTGCTGGTCGGTATCTTCGCACCCATGATGACTGTGTCTAAATTCGTCTGGGTAGAAAATAGCTTTTCCCTATTTGCGGGCACCCTCCAACTGTTCACTGATGGTCAGTACCTGTTATTCCTCATTCTGCTAATCTTTAGCATAGTGTTACCTGTTGCCAAGCTTATTTTATTATTCAGATTCTGGCATGCAGAATCTAGCAATAGCCAGCAGCTGCAACACTTCATGAACTGGATTTCACATTATGGGAAATGGTCCATGCTTGATGTGTTTGTCGTTGCCTTGCTGCTGGTAATCGTAAAACTTGGTGTGCTGGCAACCGTCCAGGTTCACTATGGTATATACATGTACACAGGTGCAGGTCTACTAATTATGGTATGCACTGCAATCATCAATAGCATTGCTAAAAAGGATCTTGAAAAAAGTCTTGAGTCTTAAGTCGCAGTTCTTATAAATTTTTGGCCTTTGACCTACGACTTACCAACTTCCCCACTTAACAGCACTTCCTGCTTATCAAGAGAGAGATTAACTGCCGGGTCATTCTGGAACTTGTCAACGACCAGCAACCATAAGTCACTGCGGGTGGGGAACCAGTCATCATTGCTTACCCAGCAAAATCCGACCATTTCTACTCCTGCTGCATTGGCATCCAGAACAAAAACAGCTGGGGCAGGATCTGACAGCACCCGGTCATCCGCGCTCATTATTTCAAATAGAAATTTCTTGCATAAGGCCAGGTCACAATCCACCCCCACACTCAATTTTAGCTCGACACGACGATTCGGCGTCTGGTGGTAATTAACTATTCGGCTTGCCATCACCAGTGCATTCGGGATGTAGACAATTTTACCGTCCAGTGTCCGCAGATGTGAATAGTAAGCGGAAATACTATCAACGATTCCCAGGACGCCGTTGATCTCAACCATATTTCCAATAACAAACGGTAATTTTGGCAAAAACGGAACAAGTAAAAAGGCAACCACAGCGCCGATGAGTACAATCAAAATTGCCAGTTGTCCGACAGCTGAAACATCGTAACCAAGACGCTTAAGAACCAATAATGCCGTAATGACAAAAACCAGCATATAAAGAGTACCAAAGATCACCATCTTCAATCTTTTGCCTTTTGAATTCAGAATCAGAAAGCGATTGAGAAAGAGATTCGCAAACTTGTACAGCACAAAGATCACCAGCATGCCTGAAATCATAAAATACAGGCTGTTGATAATTAAGGAACCATACCCTGATAACTGACTCACAATTTCTTCTGTTCCGGTCATGCTTTCAAAAACCCTTGATAATTAAATGACGATTGGTAATCTACTTTGTAGAGATACCCTGGACGCATCATAGCAGTATAAATTCCGCTGTGAACAGTGCCGACCATCCTCATAAAAATAATACCTGACCATATTAATAAACTTTTTGACAAATTGGATGTCGAAGTGTATAGATGTAAATACGACTGAATCTCATTGAGCAGATAGTCAACATGACATTTAAGGTGTTTTTTAGGAGGATAGGCCATGAAAAGGCATTATTTTATTAGTGATAACCTGGATGATCTGGATAGTCTTGAGCAGAAGTTGGAGGACCGGGGTGTGCTTCGCTCGCAAATCCATGTTCTAAGTAAAGACGATGCTGGCGTGGAAACACATGAACATTTGCACAATATTGAATCCGTGCTGAAGTTTGATGTTGTACACGGCACTATGCTTGGCGCGGTCGTCGGGTTTATTCTGGCAATTGCAACACTGGCTATTGGTGAATACTCAAACCTGACTGAGACCTACACATGGACCCCGTTTCTGTTTCTCGCTGTTGTTCTCTTTGGTTTTAGCACATGGTTTGGCGGCTACCACGGTATACAAACACCGCATAAAGATTTCAAAAGGTTTGAAGTTGATCTAAATGAAGGCAGGCATGTGTTTTTTGTTGACCTCGACAAGGAACAGAAAAAAATCCTGGAAGAAGTAACCAGCTCCCAACCGGGGCTAAAGAAAGCTGGTACAGGTCCCTCTACACCGCGCTGGGTGGTGATGGGTCAGGATAAGGCCGTGGATATTGCTACTCACACCTTCCCCTGACATGCTCCGTCATTCCAGCATGCACCGGAATGACTTCTGGATGTAGTAAGTTTGTAAACAAACTCCCATTTTTTACTTCCAGCTAACTATTGCCCTTAGCTGCCCCAACACTTCCTCAACGCTAGTGTTTCGAATCGTAGAAAGGAACTCTTTCATATTAAAGGCATGATGGCCTTCGTACACCACGCCGACCTGTGGCATGTCGGCGAGACCGGTATCACGTGCGTGTTCGACAAACCCCTTGTTACGCCAGAAAAAAGCACCTGGCATGGTCGTAGGTATCACCAGAACATAGAACAACGCACGACCAATAATTGCAGCAGATAACACCTTTATCGACAGCAGCCCAAATACAAACGGGCCCGTAGCGGATGTAAGGACAATACCTGCGGCCAGGATGAAACCCGCCAGCAACAGGATATTTCTTAACCAGTAGGGATAAGCGTATGTAGTTATCTGTTCATAATGAGACGCTGCACCTTCGTCACCATTTTTCTTCATATCATGTGCATGAAATACCAGCGCGAACATTTCCAGTAACAAACCTGCTGCAATAAGGCCCGCCAGTACAGCTGCCAGCTCTATTGACATCGTACCGAACAACAATGCTACCAGTGATCTTAGTATTGGGCCCAGAGTTAATCCCGTACTCAAAAAGCTCGCACCCGTATGCCAGTGATTCCAGAATGGGCGAGCTGGGATCCGGTACAGCTTATACATAAAATAACCACCTATCACTGCACCAGTAAGACCTAAAAGGCCAAACAGACTGCTCATGAGTGAGGCTAAACCACCAGTGAAGAGAGCAAAAAAGGCAAAACCTGCAAGACCGGTAAAGAATAATGACACCCCGGCGATCTCTCGACTGACCGGTGACCAGCGCAGATTATAAAAACCCCGATAAAAACGGTGTGGCTTACCCAGGTGCATGTTCAGTTTAAATAAACCAAAGCCCATAATTAAAAGACTTAAACCCAACATTGGAAGATAGCCATTGCTATCTGTAAAGTGAGCCATAGAATCAACCAGGCCCCAGGATCCTGCGAGCAAAAGCACAAATGCTCCCATCACCGCCTGCGCACTGAGAGTAAAGGCGATGTGTGCATTTTCATGCGAGCCCAGTAATTTTTTCAGATTCCACTCTCGCTTGAAACCATGCTTGGGATCAACAGCAGGCTGAAAATCACCACCATTTTTACTGCGATGATATTTCAGGGCCGTACTATCTACCCTTTTCATATCACGCTGCGTGGTGCGTGTCTGCTGAAAGCGGATGTTCGGATGGGTAATGTCAGTACGCGGAAAGCCCGGTATCTCACTGTTTGCCTGTGACCGGCCTTCGGGAATATTTTCGATTACACCAAAGTCGAGTGCATTGCCAAGACATGCAGCAACACAGGAAGGTTTCAAACCCACTTCCAGCCTGTCGACACACATGTTGCACTTGGATACCGTCCCTGCTACCGGGTCAAGCTGCGGCGCATTATAAGGGCACACCCAGGTGCAATAGCCACAACCAAAACAAATATCCGGGTCCTGTAACACTGCACCGTATTCGGCAAATTTTGTATACGCACGCGTCGGACAACCCTTAAGACAGACCGGGTCATCACAATGATTACATGCCATTGAGATGTTCAGACGCTGGTAATCAGGGTAGGTGCCGCCTTCAACGAAACCCACTGAACGAAAGGCAATATGTGCAGGGTTATCATTCTTCTCACTGCACGCCGCTTCACAGGCATGGCAGGCAATGCAGTTATCGGCATTAAAGAAAAACCCATGCTGCTTGTAACGGTTGGGGTTGTCACCCACTTCTGCATCATTATTAATATTTAGACTGCTGCCGTATAAGGCATCACCTTCTGATACAGTATCGATACGCAGGCCATAGCGGTTTATCTCCTGAGAATCTTTATCGTTCAGTAGCGCGTAGTCAGGTTCATTGTCACGTATTTGATACATAATTTTTTGATTTACAGTTCAGGTTTTTACGTAATACATAACACGTAATACGTAACACTAAATAATTAAAACGTCCTCATCTCCATACTCAATTTTGCCGCAGCCTTCTGATCCTCAATCCTCTCAATCCTGACTGCAGATTGCTTGTAGGCCGGCTGCCGTGAATGAGGATCCAGTAAACCCAGGGTCAGGCGATTGGCACAATCATGAAAGTGAAAGGGGAGGAATACGCTGTTCTTGCTGACACGCTGTGTCGGCATAGCAATGACGACTGCATCTGAACGTCTGGATACCAGCCGTACATAATCACCGCGGTTTATGCCTAGCTCACTAGCTGCATCGGGGTTAATTTCTATAAAGGGGACAGGACTGTACTTGTTATTGTCACCGATCTTGCCGGTCTTCGAACGGCCATGCCAATGCTCGATCAAGCGACCGGTATTGAGCCAGTAAGGAAACTTTTCATCGGGCACTTCATTGTTGTCAATGAATGGTAGTGGGATTAATTTTGCTTTGCCATCTGCATACCTGAAAGTAGCATCTTTGGTGTATAGACGTTTTCCACCGCTGGGTGGTGCTTCACCTCTTTCGACCTGATCTCCTGTGTATGGCCACTGGATACCACGGTTCTTTTCTATCAGCTCGTGATTCATGCCAGTAATGTCGGCCAGCCGGCCTTTAGATAGCTCGGTCATTTCAAGAAAGATATCTGCTGCCTTGTCTGGGAAGGAGACCTGATCATCCTGATTAAATCGTTTAGCCATCTGATTAAATATCCACAGATCAGGTCTGGCCTGCCCTGGAGGAGATGAGATAGCTTTGACCAGATTGATGCGTCGTTCAGTATTGGTCATCACCCCTTCTTTTTCAGCCCAGGTACCTGCGGGTAGAAAAACATGGGCATACTGAGCACTTTCGGTGTCCTCATAACAGTCTTGAACCACACAAAACTCGAGACTTTCCATCGCCTTGCGCACACGAGCCGTATCGGGCAGTGAGGACAGCGGGTTGGTTGCAATCAACCATAGACCCTTTATCTGACCTGTCTCGATTGCGTGATAGATATCAGTCTGGAACATGCCTCTCTTTTTAGGGAAAAACTCCTCATCAATACCCCAGAATTCAGCCACTTCTTTGCGATCATCCGCATTCTCAAGATAACGATGGTTCGGTAATCCGGAACATGATGACCATTCACGTGTACCCATTGCATTGCACTGGCCGGTAATGGACAGGCTGGTACCACCGGGCTTGCCAATATTGCCAGTAATCAATGACAGGTTATTGATGCCCACCACACCGTCTGACCCATGGGTCGATTGATTGATACCCATCGTCCAGATAGACATCGAGGCATCTGCCGTGGCGTAGAGCCTCGCCACGTCCCTTATTGTGTCTTCATCAATACCAGTGATTTTTGCCGCCATCACCGGGTTGTAATTGGCTACTTCCGCTTCCAGTTCAGCAATGCCGTTGGTATTGGCTTCAATATAGCGGCGATCTTCCAGCCCCAGATCAAAGATGACATGCATCATGGCATTCATCAGCACTACGTCTGTGCCTGGTGTAATGGCTAAATGTTTATGTGCATTCTGCGCCAGCATGGTGACGCGGGGATCGATCACGACTAACGGGAAACCGGACTTTTCCTGTGCCTCTTTCATGCGCCAGTAGATGATCGGGTGCTGCTCAGGCAAATTCGAACCCCAGGCAAACAGGCAATCCGTATGTTCAAAATCTTCATAGCAGCCAGGAGGGCCATCTGAGCCAAATGAGCGTTTGTAGCCGGAAACTGCCGAGGCCATGCACAGTGTCGTATTGCCGTCGTAGTTATTGGTGCCGATCAACCCACGAGTTAGCTTTCCCAGGGTATAGAATTCTTCGGTCAGCATCTGACCAGTGGAAATTATGGCAAAGGAATCCCTCCCGTATTTTTCCTGGATACGTTTGATTTCATCATGCGTGCGATCCAGCACAGTGTCCCAGTCGGTAGCCTGCCAGGATTGATGCCACTGATCACGAATTAAGGGTTCAGTACCACGTCCGGCAGAATCGAACAGCTCATGTTCAAAAATACCTTTTAAACACAGCTTGCCACGGTTCACATCGGCATCAGCAACACCACGTGAAGCAACGGGTTTTCCGTCTTCATTTAGGCCAACTTCAATTGAACAACCGGTTGAGCAGTAGCCGCATGCCGCGTATTTCCACTCAACCACGCCCTTGTCGGCAATCTTGATCGGGTTCTTTTGCATGCGTCCAAATAACATTTCTTCTATCGCCTGTTGTAACCGGACTTACGATTAACACTCATTGCTCTGTTGCAATGACAAATACACTGTATCGCCTTCTATCTTTATCGGGTACGTTGGTGCGCAGCCCTCATCAGGCGCAACCGCTTCACCATTGTTCAGACCAATACACCAGTTATGCATCGGGCAGGTTACTGTCTTGCCGTAGACGATGCCTTCTGATAATGGTCCGCCTTTATGAGGGCAACGGTTCAACAAGGCAAAGACTTCATTAGCTGAATTTCTAAATACAGCAATGTCCCCTTCTGCTCGTTTGATCAGACGAGAACCCAACTTTGGAATATCTTCAAGCTTACCAACTTCAATCCACTCAACACTTTCAGCGACGTTATTCATGTTCATGCTCCTATCGTTTTCAATGGCGTAAATTCATGTGCTGACTCGCCTTT
>JAUVSB010000009.1 GCA_030597275.1 Gammaproteobacteria bacterium | reverse complement strand
TGCAAATTAGCGGCTTAATTTTTCCTCTATATCAAAGCCTGTTCTGGGTTCGTCTGTTTGCTGCCTGCCTGATTTTTTACGGTGCGCTGATTACTGTTACTGGAATCGGTGTACTTGTTGCCTGGATTCCAATATGGATAGGAGTTCTATTGTTGCTTGCTGCCAAGGCAATCTCAATCGCCTATAAAGAAAACGATGAACAGGCCTTTATCCAATTCATGTCCCGTCTGAAAACTATTTTTACTTTACTCGGTTTATCTTCCGTTGCGCTGATTATCACCACTATCTATTTACTAAAATACGCGATTGAGAACTCTCTTTTTTAGTCCAGATCACCACAGATTCAACAAATAAAAAATGATTATAAGGCGAAATTACCCTAAGCTGCTGAAGTGGACTACGCCATGTTTGACCCTATTTACTTTATTCATTTCAGCTACAGTGATGGCTTCTATGGTTGGCCGTCCGGGCTTCCAGCTAGAAAATATTGACCATAATGAATAACTTTGATCCTGTTTACCAAATCCTTGCACATGCTGCACGGATCAACCCCGACAATCAGGACAAGCAGGCTCTACGCTGGGCCCTGCAATCATTTACTGATTGGGATGAGCTGGTTAAACAGGCTGAAAATAACGCCATCGCTCCACTACTGTATACCAACATGCGTGAAAGCGGCATAGATATTCCGCAAAATGTAAAAAGGCAGCTCTATGCTCTGGTACAACGTCATCGTTGGGCTAATGATGGGCGAGCCAAAGCAATGGCTGAGATAGGCGAAGCCTGTGAAAAGGAATCAATCAAGCTGGTAGTTTTAAAAGGCTCATATCTTGCTCATACCATCTATCCTGATCCTTCCCTGCGAACAATGAGCGATATAGATTTGCTTGTCCCTCCAGACAAAGCCATAAGGGTTCAACAAATCCTGCGTGATTTAGATTATTCGGCCCCTGAGCATGCCGGCAGCCAGTATATGTCCGAGCACCATCATCTACCTGGTGCGTACAAAACGCTGGATGGTCAGCAAATTCTGATAGAAGTTCATCACGATGCACTCAGTGGTGATGCACCCGCTTCGATTACGCTGGATAACCTCACCTCGCCATTAAATATGTTTTCAGTGAATGGGGCTCAACACTACTCACTGGGCCATCAGGACCAGCTGCGCCATCTTTTCCATCACATGTCTGAGCCGGCAGCAAGATTAAAACTCGTCTGGTGTGTAGACATCGTATTTTATGCCAGTCACTTTGAGCAGGAGATAGACTGGCCGGTTCTTACAAAAGATTACCCGCAGGTCATTAATGCCCTGAGGCTGGTTGATTACATTATTCCCTTACCAGAAAACTTGCGCCCGCACGTTCCTCTCAACCACAGCCCCATGCCTGCTGGAACCGGTGTCAGTATTTTGCCACTGAGTACCATACTTCGAGAGCCAGTAAAACAAGAAGTAAAAGATCTCTTTTTTCCGTCCAGCTGGTGGTTAAGGCTCTATTATGGTGTTTCACCAGATAAAAGTTTATTTTTTACGCGCCTTATCAGGCACCCTCTACAAATCGTACTATGGGGAATTCGAAGAATTCGCGCTTCTCGGCACCAGTCCAGGAAAAAACATAACAAGTAATGGATTAAATCCACTGTTTATCAGAAATTTGCTGAATCTTTAGCACCAACGGGAAAGATGCAGTGTTCCGTGTTCAGAAATTCTAGCTACTACTGAAAACCGAACATTGAAAACAGTCTTTATTTTATCGATGCAAATACTTTTTCCGCCGTATCAAGGGTTATATCAATTTCTTCCTGGCCATGTGCGGACGAAACAAAACCGGCTTCAAACGATGAGGGGGCAAGGTTTATGCCCTGCTCCAACATGCCATGAAAAAATTTGTTAAACCGCTCGACATCACAGGCCATGACATCGGCAAAACAGGTCACTTCCTCACTGTCGGTGAAGAACAGACCAAACATTCCGCCAACCTGATTGAAAGTCAGTGCAATGTCTGCAGATTTGGCACGCTGCTGGATGCCGGAGACCAGTTGCAAGGCAGTCGCTGAAAGCTGATCATAAAACCCCTCAGCCTGAATGTTCTCAAGCATCGCCAGCCCAGCCGACATAGCGACCGGGTTACCTGACAATGTCCCTGCCTGATATACCGGCCCATCTGGTGCAATCTGGTCCATTAAATCAGATTTTCCACCAAAAGCGCCTACAGGCAATCCTCCACCAATTACTTTGCCCAATGTTGTCAGGTCGGGAGAGACAGAATAATGAGCCTGGGCTCCACCAAGTGCAACGCGGAACCCTGTCATTACCTCATCAAAAATAAGCACTGTTCCGTATTCATCACAAAGCTTCCGCAAACCATCAAGAAAGCCAGCTACTGGTGGCACACAGTTCATATTACCGGCGACAGGTTCAACAATAATGCAGGCTATTTCTTCGCCTTCAGCTGCCATGACTTCAGCTACTTGCTGCAGATTGTTGTATTCCAGTGTCAGGGTAAGTTTGGCCAGAACAGCAGGCACACCAGGTGATGTTGGCACACCTAGAGTCAACGCCCCTGAGCCGGCCTTTACCAGCAAGGAATCTGAATGACCATGATAACAACCTTCAAACTTAATCAATTTATCCCTGCCTGTCGCTCCTCGAGCCAGGCGAATAGCGCTCATTGTGGCCTCGGTCCCCGAACTGACCATCCTGACTTTGTCCATAGAGGGTACAAGCTCACAGACTAAATCAGCCATCTTTGTTTCCAGTACTGTCGGGGCGCCATATCCCAGACCGGCTTCAATTTGTTTTTTCACCGCATCGATGACTGCGGGGTGAGAGTGGCCGAGTATCATTGGTCCCCACGATCCAACATAGTCGATATATTCACGACCCTGCTCATCCCAAAGTCTTGCACCAGATCCTCGCTTAAAGAATACGGGTGAGCCGCCTACCGACTTGAATGCCCGCACCGGTGAATTCACTCCTCCGGGTATGTGTTTTGAGGCTTGCTGAAAAAGTTCTTCGTTAGTCATCTTTGTATCATCCGGTTTTGTCTTTGTTTCACTCTTTGTAACTGATTAATTTATAGCATCACTAGTTGGGTTTTTCTCAACTGGCTGCTGAGGGTTATTGAACAAGGCACAGATTTCCTTGCTACTAAGATAGGGATCTGCGGCAGAAAATACCCCACCAATAACGGCAACGGCGCTAGCACCGGATGATATCAGAATACCGGCATTTTCTGCCACGATTCCACCGATTGCGACAATGGGGCAATCAAATCGTTGTTTTGCCTGTTGCAAAATTTCGATATTCGCAGGTGTCGCTTCAGGTTTAGTTGAGGAAGGATAGAAACGGCCGAAAGCAACATAATCAGCGCCACTCTTGATTGCCTGTTCTGCGCGCTCAATGCTGTTATAACAGGAAGCACCAATCATCAATGTTGGGTAACGGACCCTGGTTTCTCTTATTCCAGCATCATCCCTGCCACAATGTACCCCATCGGCGTTTACCTGCACGGCCAGCTCGGCATCATCATTAATTATAAAAACTGCTCCAGCCTTATCACACAGTAAGCGCAACTCTCCGGCCTGCAACAGGCGTTTTTTATTATCACTAGTCTTGTCCCGGTACTGTAATACACGGCAACCTGCATCCAGCACCAAACGCACTTTTTCAAACAAGAGATTCTCATCACAGCTTGCCGTGTCTACTATGGCGTACAGGCCACGTATATTCTCTGCAAAAGGGTGCATAAGGTTACTTAGCTGATAGATTTGAGCAGAGCCTGTAAGGAACATGCTGTCCTTGCCCCGGCTTGAATCCCGAAACAAGACATTTCATGACATAGTGCTGTGCCTGATCAACAGCCTGCTCCATTTTGAGGCCATGGGCGACCCCGGCTGCAATGGCTGATGCCAGGGTACAACCTGAGCCATGATATTCAAACTGCAGACGCTCCCAACACCACTCTTTTTTCTTTCTACCCTGCTGGTAGTAACGATTGATCACCTGCCGGGATTCTGCGTGGGTACCTGTTATCAAACAGTCGCAGTGGCTGTCCCTGTCATATAAAAGAGCGGCACAGTCATCGGCATCAACGGTGTTGAGCGGGTCTTTGCCCGCCAGTACGGCAGCTTCAGGAATATTGGGACTAATCAGTGTTGCGATGGGTATCAGCAATTCTTTGATAGTTGATGATAGTGAGTGTTCACTCAGGCTGTCGTCATTGTTGCTACTCATTACCGGGTCTACGATAAGCTGGATTTCCGGTTGCTTTTTTAATACATCAGCAACGACTGAGATGACATCTCTGCTTCCAAGCATGCCTGTTTTTATTACTGAAGGAGAAATATCATCAAACACCGTTTCCATTTGTGCCCTGATCAATTCAACATCGACCAGTTCAAAAGTCTTAACCACCGAGGTGTCCTGAACGGCCAAGGCTGTCACCACCGGAGCGGCATGGCAACCCAGGCTTGAAAGGGTCTGTATATCCGCACATAGACCAGCGCCACCGGATGGATCCATTCCACCAATCACCATCACTACAGGAGGTTTGGGGCTGCCATAATGATTAATCATAAAGTTCAACCCGCCTTTTGTTGTCTGGTTTGAAATCGCTTACTGCACGAACAAGTTTTTGCTGCTGGAGTGTACCTGAGTTACCGGCATACTTAATATCTATATAGGCTTCCGTTACCGCTACAACCGGGCTCTTTAAATCCGGCCGTAAACTAACCGCTCTCTCAGCAAATGCGACGGGGCCTTCATAGGGGAACTTTGTGATACCAATACGCATCAGGCGATGGCAGAACTTTTGATATTGCCTGATAGCCGGATCAACAACTTTCCTGCGGTGAAATAGAATCCACGCCTGGATACTCACCACCATTGAAACAAGGACGACCAGTAAAATGATCATGTTAGTCCAGTTTGCCTGCTTGAAACCTAACCATTTCAGCATGCTGGTCTGGTTTTTTTTACCAAAACCAATTACCCATTTATACCATCGAGTATTAACGCCATCCCATAACATTGTCATGTCCCTTAATGTCTGGGTCAGCAGTGACATTTTTAACATGACTTTTAATTTTTCATCCGTGAGACTTCCAAGCTCCCTCCCCTCTGCCACCAGTTGACGGACTGCTGACAGGCCATACTCAATTCTCTCAGGTGCAACAGCTGAAGTTGGGTCAACTCTTCGCCAGCCTTCCTTTTCGAGCCAAACTTCTGACCATGCATGGGCATCACTCTGACGTACAATCATATAATCACCCTGCTCATTCCATTCCCCCCCCTGATAGCCGATAACTACACGGGCAGGAATTCCTGAAAGTCTCATCATCATTGTGAATGAAGACGCAAAATGCTCACAGTAGCCCTTACGTGTATTAAGCATAAAATCTTCTATTGGATGCTCCCCAAGCAGAGGCGGTTGCAGGCTATAGATAAATTCATTATCTCGAAAATATGCAAGTATCGTTTTAACATATTCTTTATCGCTGCCTGACTGCTGGTAAAGCTCATCTGCCAGGACGGCAACTCGTGGCCCGGATACCGAGGTTATATCCAGGTTTTTAGTCAGCACATTCTCGATCATATCTTCAAAAAAATAAGGGTTTGCTGATTTTATTGTTTGCTGTTGCCGCTCTCTTAAGACACCGATGCTGCGTAAGGTTCGTCCCGTCCCCCATTGCAGATTAGCCGGTTTGAAAATTGGTATATCAAGTGCAAAAACCCACTTTTGGTTTGACGCCTCCTGCAATATCGTATATTCGATTAAATCATAAACTGAATACTTTACGTCCGTGATGATGCCGTAATTATCACGACTTTCTTTCCAGGTCCCCTCTTCATAATCCTCGAGCACTAATCCTCGCCAGTACCTTTGATTTGCTACCGGTACATCTCCTGAAAAATCCACTCTGAAAGCAACTTTTTCACTAAGGTTCAATTCATTTATGCTGCCGGGTTTCATCGTATCTGACATTCCCGTCAACCCGGAATGGCTGTCTCCCGGTAAACCAAACAAACCTCCCTGCAAACGGGGGAATAATACAAACAATAATGCTGCTACAGGCAGTCCCATCATCAGCATTGAGGCTGAACGTTTCAGCATGCCAAATGGGTCGTCTCGTGTTCCATGGTTCAAGTACATCATTACAGTTAATAATATGATTACCACTGCTAACAAATAAAACCCAAGCCAGAGTGCTTGCGAATAGAGAAAGCTCGTCAACACGATAAACAGGCACAGAAACACGATGAGCATATAATCACGCAGGCTTTTCAGCTCAAGAAATTTCAGCATCGTTAACGCAATGAGCATAGCAACGCCTGCATCACGACCCAGCAAAGTCCCATAATGCTTATATAGAAAGAACATAATTACGAACAGAATAAGGGTTCGTAAAATAGAACCCGGCTGATAAACCCTGTTGCTAATTATTTTATAGCGCCAGACAAACACGATGACGGCAAGTACGGCAAACCAGGCTGGCAACCTGGCTACGTGCGGGCTGATTGATAGAAAAAAGGCAAGTATTAGTGAAAACAGGGCCTGTCTGTCGGGTTGTAATTCCTGACCGGTACTAATATGGAACCTTTTGAAAAGAGCAGTCAAAACTGGTTACATTAGTGCCCGCAGCTGCAAACATTTTGGCACTTGTCTATCATCATTCGATGGCGCTACTTCGTGACCTGGCAGATCAAGCCCGAATTTGATTCCCTGAACACCTGCTTCAATTACCCAGCGCGTTAAGAGACTGATTCGATGCTCTTTATCCCCTGCCGTATCACTCCATCTAAAAATCATCAGCGGCAGCTCTCCACCACTAAAATCCTTACTGTGCAGCCCTTTACCCCGCGCATAAGTTTTCCAGTCTATATGTTGTGGTGAATCACCTTTACGATACTGACGCAAGCCCGAAAAATCATCATTGCTCCTTCTGCTTTGTGTCTGTATCGCACTGTTTCCTGAATACCTTGCCGGGAAATCCTGCCACTCAGAAGGCTTCGGGTAGACCAGGCTTTTCTTTTCCAGTTGTGTCGGTTTACTCCATGAAAATAACAGCCCGAGGGGAAAGCGAGTATTCACCTGCACCGGCGGCAGCGCGTGCCATCCCCTGTTTTTAACCCGGGTACTGCACTCGATATTTAAGGTTTCATTTGCAGAAAAATCTCTTCGCCTGCTTTGATCTCCTTTAATATCAATTCCTATATCAAAACGATCACGCTGTATTTGATTCCTAAGAACAAGGGTGTAGCTAAGTAAATTCCCGGCAAATACCGGTTTACTGTCACCGTAGGAAAGGCATATGCCCTGCAGGTTTCGATGTGTATATAACATCGACACCAGTACAGTAGAAAACAGGATGAACGTCATTATATAGGCCAGAGAATTACTATAATTCACGGCTACCAGCAACATGGACAGCAGTACCAGTGAAAACAGTATGCCATGCCGGGTGGGCAGCATGTAGAGGTTGTTTCTTGAAAGGCATTGCTCATCCATTGACGATTCCCCACAGGTTCCTCAATTTATACTGGTGTAATTTCAAGCAGCCTGTGTGCCGGGTTCATTCCTATCTTCACTTGCCCTTCCTGATCCATCGCCATGGTCAGCCTGTGGCCAATGACGGCTGGTAACACGTCCTGGATATCTTCAGGTAACACATAGTGCCTGCCAGCCAGCAGTGCCCAGGCTCTACCACCATTAACCAGATCCAGAGCCGCCCGTGGTGAAATTCCATTGCTGAATTCACCTGAGTTCCGTGATTGTTCTACCAGGTCCTGCACATAATCCAGAAGTGCTGGTTCAGTCTTAATCTTTTTTACTTCTTCCTGCCAGGCTAATATCTCATTCCTTGTCACAATTGAATCGGATTTCAACAAAAAATCTCGTCGATCCTCCCTTTCCAGTAATTGTCGTTCAGCCTCTCTGTCTGGATAACCAATACTGATTCGCATAAAGAAGCGATCCAGCTGAGATTCTGGTAGAGGAAATGTACCTGTTTGCTCGAGAGGGTTCTGTGTGGCAATTACGAAAAAAGGGTGTGGCAAAGGATAGGTTTCCCCATCAACAGTCACCTGGCGTTCTTCCATGGCTTCCAGCAAGGCACTTTGTGCCTTGGGTGACGCCCTGTTTATTTCATCGGCAAGTACTACGCTAGAGAATATGGGTCCCTTGTGAAAATGAAAACTGTTATTACTCGTTTCAAATATTGAGACGCCTGTGATGTCCGCAGGAAGCATGTCACTGGTAAACTGTATTCTACAAAAATCCAGCCCAAGGGCTTTTGCCAGGGTATGTGCCAGCAGGGTCTTACCCATTCCCGGCAGGTCCTCTATCAGCAGATGGCCTTTTGCCAGAAGACAGCATAGACATAATTCAATTTGATTTTCTTTTCCAAGAACTATTTGATTCAGAAAGCTTCTAATTTCATTAAACCGTGTATTCATTTTTTCCTGGATTCACTTCATTCTCTATTGGAGAATGTGTTTCAATTAATTGGGCTCGATTTTAATCCTATATTAAGATGTAAATTGAAATGAGACAATCAGGCTTCTTAGCTAAAAGTTCTTTTTTCACGATTGAAAAATAAAAATAACATGAAAAAATTATTTTACAAATTAGGCCTTCTACTGGTGATTCCGTTCGCTATGCTTGGCTGTGCCTCTAGCTCTCACAAAGATATAAACCTGGCTGATCAAAACCTCTCTTCAACCAGTGCAGTCAATCCAGACCCTTTCGAAAGTGTTAATAGAAAAATTTTCAAGTTTAATGAAGACTTTGACAAGGCCATTCTCATTCCTTTCGCCAGGGGCTACCGGAAACACCTGCCACGCCCCCTCAGATTAGCTATATATAATTTTTTCTCTAATACGGCCGAGGGCAGGAACTTTATCAACAGCTTATTTCAGGGTAAATTACACCATGCTGTTGATAGCTTCTCCAGATTATTCATTAATACAACGTTGGGCTTAGGCGGGCTCATAGATATTGCTACACAATCGGGTTTGGAGAGACACGTGGAAGACATTGGTCAAACTCTGGCCGTCTGGGGTTTCGGTTTTGGTCCTTATATTGTCATACCTATAATCGGTCCATCCAGCGGCAGAGACTTGTTCGGTCTTTATAGCTACTTTAACTACACGGACCCCTTAGGGTATCTTGACGACTCTACGGCACGGTTTTCAATTCTGGTGCTTGATATGGTCGACACCCGATCACGCTATCTTCGTGCCTCGTCTGTGTTCGGCTTTGCCGCTGTTGATCCGTATTTATTTGCAAGGGAAAGCTACTTTCAACAACGCCTTGATTTCATATATGATGGACTACCGCCCACCGATATCTACGATCAGTAACGAAGTCAATGTAGTGAGACAACTATTCCCAGATATTCAGCCTAACCAAACCTGGACTCTACAACGCGACTCACATCGCCTCTATATTGAAGAAAGCGGAAATCCAGCGGGCTTACCTGTCCTTTTTCTACATGGTGGCCCTGGTACAGGATGTATTCCTGCCCATCGCCGTTTTTTTAACCCCGAAGCTTATCGCATAATCCTGTTTGATTAACGTGGTTGCGGCCGTTCTACTCCACACTGTTCACTCGTTGATAACACCACGTGGCACCTGGTAGATGATATTGAAGCAATAAGAAACTTTCTAAACATAGAAAAATTTGTTTTATTCGGTGGATCCTGGGGCTCTACACTTGCATTAGCTTATGCACAAAGCTTCCCTCAGTCAGTTGCTGCACTCATTCTCAGGGGGGTTTTTCTTTGCCGCGAGGAGGAAATTCAGTGGTTCTATCAATCAGGTACAAGCAAATTCTTTCCTGATTACTGGCAGGATTTTATCTCTCCCGTTGATGATTCAAAACAGGATGATATCGTCAATGCTTATCACGATCTGTTAACTTCCAGCAATGAACTTACGCGGATGGCTGCTGCAAGAGTCTGGGTTACCTGGGAAACCCGGTGTTCAGAATTGACATACCAGGGCAGTTCAGCTGAAAAAGACAAAGTTAGCCCCGGCATGCTCGCCATGGCCACCATAGAAAGCCATTACTTTATCAATCATTCTTTTTTTTCGCCCAATCAACTGCTTGAAAATATGGATATAATTTCATCAATCCCAGCCATTCTCGTCCATGGCAGGTATGACACTATCTGCCCACTACAAAATGCCTGGCAATTACATCATGCCTGGAAAGGCTCGATTCTTAACATCATCCCTGCAACCGGGCATTCCGCTTTTGAAGCTGGTAATATTGATGCTCTGGTCAAGGCCAGTGATTATTTTTCCTCTTTTTTAGCGGTCAATCGTTAACATGTCAATTTATGCAATCGGTGATGTTCAGGGTTGTTATAAAGCTCTTCGCAACTTAATTAAAAGCACTGGCTTTAAGCCCGCAAAAGATCAGTTGTGGTTTTGCGGTGACCTGGTCAACCGTGGTCCACAATCAGCGGATGTCCTGCGTTATATCATGGATCTTGGTGATTCAGCGAAATGTGTACTCGGCAATCACGACCTGAACCTTCTCGCCGTTGCCTATGGAAAACGCGAAAGAAAAATATCAGACACACTTGAAGATATTCTTAATGCTTCTGATAGTGAGGAAATGCTGAACTGGCTTCGTCATCGACCATTATTTCATCAATCAAAAGAGCATCGTACCTGTATGGTTCATGCGGGCATTTACCCCTCATGGTCGATAAGTAAAACAAAAAAGCTCGCAAAGGAGGTGCAGCAAGTTTTACGCAAGGGTGATTATCAGACCTTTCTGGAAAAAATGTATGGCAATTACCCTGCTTACTGGGAAAAAAACCTGGAGGGCTGGGATCGGCTTCGCTTTATTACCAATGTTATGACCCGTATGCGTTACCTGGACTCATCTGGTGCCCTAGATCTTGATATTAAATGTACACCAGGAAACCAACCAACAGGCTATCACCCCTGGTTCAATATTAAAGCGAAGCGTAAGCGATCCTGGAGGGTGTTTTATGGCCACTGGTCTACCCTGGGCTTACATTGGCAAAATAATGCCATATGTCTCGATTCAGGCTGCCTGTGGGGAGGTAAACTTACCGCGGCACGCATCGATTTACCTAAGTTACAATTTATTTCTCAGAACTGCGAAAAAAACCTATAACCTATTGATAATATTAAGTAAAACTCTTCTCTGCGCCGGGGCTATGTTACCTTCGGGTTTTGACTAAGGACTAAGGAAGTTTAGGTGATTTTCCTTTTGTCTTTCATCCTTAGTCTTTCGTCATTATTTCCTTACACATCCAGATTGGCAGAGAAGGCATTATCCTCAATAAACTTTCTTCTGGGTTCTACTACCTCACCCATTAGCATGGAAAAGGTTTCATCTGCAGCCACTTCGTCTTCAACTGTCACCTGTAGTAGCCGCCTTACTTTCGGATCCATCGTCGTATCCCAGAGTTGATCCGGGTTCATCTCACCCAGCCCTTTATAACGCTGAATCGCTATGCCTTTTCTTGCCTGTGTCATCATCCAGTTCAAAGCTTCAGCAAAATCATTAACGGGCTGCTCTTTTTCACGAACGCGGATGCTTGCATCTTCTGCAAGTAAACCCTGCAGGGTTTTACCAAGTAAGACCAATGTCCGGTACTCGGCAGATTTGAATAAAGCGGTATCAAAACGTGTGCTCGTACTCATCCCGTGCTGTGTTCTGGAAATCATCATTTCATACTCATCATTTTCACAGAGTACAAGTTGACCAGAGTAGCTCACTTCACCTTCTTTACTCGTAGCGCTACCAGAGACCAGCACATCCATATATTCCTGCATGCGGCCTTTATCTTTAAAATCTGCTTCATTCAACTCTGGAATATCTATCATCAGCTGCAAAAGTTTTGCATCATAACGCTGGGACAGCCGACTAATAATTGCCTGTGCTGCAATATAATCTCTTGATAATTTTTCAAGAGCTTTGCCTGAAATTTCATCTCGTCCACTACCGGGCAACAATACCGTATCCTGAAGTGCCTGGTTTAACAGGTGTTCCTGTAATTCGGCATCATCTTTAATGTATTTTTCTTTCTTTCCCCTGGTGATTTTATACAAAGGAGGTTGAGCTATATATATATGACCGGCTTCCACCAGTGCTTTCATCTGACGAAAGAAAAAGGTCAGCAATAATGTTCTAATGTGTGATCCATCCACATCAGCATCTGTCATAATAATAATGCGATGATAACGAAGTTTTGCTTCATCAAATTCTTCATTACCGATTCCCGTACCCAATGCCTTTATCAGTGTACCGACCTCATCGGATGAAAGCATCTTGTCGAAGCGGGCCTTTTCAACATTCAAAATCTTACCTTTCAATGGCAGGATTGCCTGAAACTTTCGGTCTCTTGCCTGCTTTGCAGAACCGCCTGCCGAGTCCCCTTCCACCAGGTATATCTCACAAAGAGACGGGTCTCTTTCCTGACAGTCTGCCAGCTTTCCTGGTAACCCGGCAATTTCCAGCGCACCTTTGCGGCGCGTCATATCCCGCGCCTTTCTTGCCGCATCCCTGGCCCTGGCTGAATCTACAATCTTCTGAGCAATAACTCTGCCGTCACCAGGGTTTTCAAGCAAAAACTCGCTAAGCTTCTCGCTTACCAGTGAATCAACAATCCCCTTCACCTCTGAAGAAACAAGCTTGTCTTTTGTCTGAGATGAAAACTTTGGGTCCGGCACTTTTACTGACAAGACAGCGATTAATCCTTCACGTGCATCTTCACCGCTAACGCTGACCTTTGCCTTTTTAGCAATCCCGGTCGATTCGATGTACTGGTTGAGCGTACGTGTTAGTGCAGACCTCAAACCAGACAGATGTGCTCCACCGTCTCTTTGCGGAATATTATTGGTATAGCAGAAAATATTTTCCTGATAGGAGTCATTCCACTGCATTGATAATTCAACCTGGGTACCATCTCGTTCACTGATGATCTCTATCACCTTGTTGTGTAAGGTAGACTTGTTCTGGCTAAGGTGTTCAACAAAAGCGCTGATGCCGCCCTTATACTCGAAGACCTCTTCCTCATTTGTTCTTTCATCCCGCAGAATAATACAGGCACCGGAATTAAGAAATGACAACTCCCGTAAACGCTTTGCTAATAAATTAAAGTGAATAACTGTATCTGAGAATATTTCTGAACTTGCCTTGAAACGAATCTTTGTACCCGTTTTTTCTGTCTTACCTACCTCTTTTAAAGGTGCATCCGCCTCGCCAAGCGTATAGGACTGTTCAAATACACTACCACCGCGGTGAATGGTGAGCTGTAATGTTTCAGACAAGGCATTAACTACAGAAACACCTACACCATGCAAACCGCCTGAAACTTTATATGAATTCTGATCAAACTTGCCGCCAGCGTGGAGTACGGTCATGATTACTTCAGCTGCTGATTTCCCTTCGTCTTTTATAATTCCTGTAGGTATACCACGACCATTGTCTTCTACAGAGACTGAGTTATCGGTGTGTATAGTTACTGTGACATCTTTACAGTGACCGGCAAGAATTTCATCAATAGAGTTATCTACAACTTCAAATACCATATGATGCAAGCCTGTACCGTCATCGGTATCACCGATGTACATTCCTGGTCTCTTTCTAACTGCATCCAGACCTTTAAGAACCTTAATACTATCTGAGTTATATTCCTGATTTTCTGCCATTTATATGCTCTTTCCGTGTTTTGCTTATCAGTAGAATTCTAACATTAACTGGGGTTAATAGGTGGTTAAATGGGGTAAATTTATGCTGTGCTCAGAGTGATAAATGTGTTCCCGTCCTAGTGACACCAATGGCTGGGAATTTTTATAAAATGTTTCACGTGAAACATTGATTGTTTTTTGTGCTGGCGCACGGCTGGAGCTTATACCCTTCCGGGTGGGTTCCTTTTTAATCTTTGATTAATTCTTTTATCGTGCTTTTCGCACTTCATGTGCGAGTTCATTTCTTTTGACGGCAAAAGAAACGAACCAAAGAAAAGCCGCCCCCCTACCACGTTGGCCTTCGGCTGCTCTGCGCGCTTCAGCTTAGACCGGCCGCTGCCGAACTCGCTGCGCTCAGACAGTCCTCACTCTTCTCCGGTCTAAACTTCCAGTGCTCGACAACGCAAAAGGGGATGGATGGGTAGATCAAAACCTATACTCTTACGTCATACCGGCGCAGGCCGGTATCCAGTGTTTCATAAAAAAGATGGATTCCGGCTAAAGTCATGCCGACATGATGGTAATAGAAAAGAACTTGGTGTTGACGTTGATCTACCGTCCCGTCCAGGCTTGCCGAGAAGCGCAGGATGAGCCGGGGCCTTCGGGGTGCGCCTGTCTGAGCGTAGCGAGTTCGCGCCCCGCCGGCTCATCCGAGCATCGCAGGGAACCCAGAGTGATCTTTTTCTGGGCGAGCATGTCGGGTGCCTTTTCTTTTGGTGCCTTTTCTTTGGGCATGCAAAGAAAAGATACTCGCCCATAACGGGCGAAAAGCGGGGTTAAAACCCTAACCGAAGATTAAAAAGAAACCCCGCCGTGCGCCAGCACAAAATAAAAAAGGCCCTACCTTGAATGGTAGAGCCTTCAGCTGTGCGCTAGCACAAATAATATAAACAATGTTTCACGTGAAACAATTCACGATCAAAGCCTCATCGGCATG
>JAUVSB010000121.1 GCA_030597275.1 Gammaproteobacteria bacterium | reverse complement strand
CTACCCATCAAGGCGTTTTGCATGAAATCGTATTGCAATGCAGAAAGCAGGTCTGTCATTTGCCTGACTCATGATGTGTGCAGGGAGGTCTAGCCTGCTTCTGAGTATGGTCCTGTAATACTCTATGCGGCACGCCATGAGCTACCAGCTCTACTGGACAGCCATAGGCTTCTTCCAGACAGCCACTGGCAAGTTCTGCGTCTCCATGGTAATAAAGTGTCTGGTTAACACAAGCTATATGCTCAACATTAGAAGCGAAAGAAGTAATGTCATGGGTAATAACAACGATGGGAATATCTCTATTCAATTCCGTCAACATGCTTGTCAGTTTAAAACGTGAGTCTCTATCAATCGAGGCAATAGGCTCATCGAGAAACAGAATTTTAGGCCTGGAAACCAGTGCGCGGGCGATCATCACCCGCTGCAGCTGCCCACCGGATAACTTCCCAATCGGTTTGTTTGATAATGGTTCAAGACCCAGGTTGTGAATAATATCCGAAGCCAGATCTTCATCCCTGGTGCTTACCTTCTGCCACCAGAGACTGGCACTCAAACACCCCATTAGCACCACTTCTCTTACAGATAGCGGAAATTCTCTCTCAAAAGTAGCAAACTGCGGCACATACCCAATATGGTGCTGGGCCGACTGGCGCTTGTCTGAAAATTCAGACCAGTTAATTTTCCCAGAGTCAGGCTTTAGTAGTCCAAGAATTATCTTAAGCAAGGTTGTTTTGCCACCACCATTTGGACCGATGATTGCCAGGTAATCTTTTGGGTATATATCCAGGCTTATGTTCTTCAGTACCTGGTCGTAACCATATGAAAACGACACGTCACGTACAGACACCAGTGGTGTTAAATCATCTATCATGATTATTATCAATCTCCAGTGCCTGCTTCATCGTCAGCATCATTTTATACCAGTCTGAATCCATAGGGTTCACCAACATCAAATTTATCTTGAATTGATCTGCAATCAGACTGGCGATTCGTTGATCGGCACCCGGGGAGCTAATAATATTTGTAATGTTATGATTCTCCAGCTGGGTAAATAAGCCAGACAGGCTTCCCGCTCCGGGTGCTTTACCTTCCTTTTCTATAGCAATTTGCTGCAAGCCAAAATCCTGGCAAAAATGTCCCCAGGCGGGATGATAAACAAGTAATTTATCGGAGTCTCGGCCTTCAAGCTGCACTCTTAGTTGTTCATCATAACTTTTTATTTTTTCATTCAATTGATGTAGATTTTTTTGAAAAACATCAGCATTCTCAGGGTCCAGCCTGGCGAGTGTTTGCTCGACAACTCTCGCTGAAGCCATCATTATTGATGGACTGGTCCAGAGATGTGGGTCACTAGCCTCAAGCATATGAGTGGGCATCATCTGCTCGACAATTTCGTACATACTAATCCACGTGGCTGCGTCGGATTTTTCCCGATAGGGCTTGATATAACGTGTTTCAAAAATAAAGCTGGGATGACCAATGGTAAAATGAATATCTGCCTGCTGAAAGCGAACCAGGTTTCGTGGCCCGGGTTGTGCTGACTCAGGCACGTGGCCAGGCGGTACCATCGTCAGTAAATCGACATGTTCGCCTGCAATCTGCTTAACCAGCCATGCCTGTGCAGGTACAGTTACCGCTACAAGCAGGCGAGCATGGACATCGGATACTGAAAGTATCATCAATAACACTGAGAGGGAAAAAGCAGAAAGTTTCAAGGCTGCACTACACTATTTAAGGTGATGTTTGTGTTTCAATATGTTTTTTTATCGCCCGGTACTCCAGGCCGATAAGATGTCGGCGCTGCCGGGTTATCTTTTTAATATATTCAGTCAGAACACCATCTGCCCTGCTCCAGTTCACGACATTCAGGCGCAACTTAACATTTATATCGGTGAGCTCTGCCACCCTGAATTTGAGCCGATGCATTTGCTCTTTACTATAATTCCTGTTTGGCACAATGGAGCGGGCATCCTGCCATGTTCGCCACCCTATCCATCCTAGTGATGCAATCAGCATCATACTCACTGTGATGAGAATTATTGTACGGCCGTTAACCATACCAAAGATACCGTCGGGCAGGATGAAATAGAGTATTGCTACAATCACAAAAATCACAGCAATAATAACAGCTTTGATCAGCAGCTTGTGATAAAGATTCGCCACATGGGTCTCATTTTGCACGATCAATAAGCGGGAGTTTTCAATCTCCAGCCGTTCTGCCTCAATGTCCTTCGCTGAAGGCGGGTCATTGAGCAGGTCAATTTCCATGATTCATCTTTACCCCAAATATCTGGATATGGTTTTATTATCTAAATATAGTAGCTAATTGAAAATTTAGTAATGCTGACACTAAAATGTTTTTGCAGTCACCAGGAAGTGTACCCAGATACTGGCAGCATAACCCAGGCCAATGGCCCAGCTCCAGCGCAGATCAGCAAAGATCAGAGCACCTGTCGCGCCAAGATCGTTGTTGCCACGCAATTTCATCAGGATAACGAAGGGAATAACAATACCAATCAACAGGTCAATCAGTGGGCGTGGTTTATGTGTAGGCACTTTTTGTGCGGAGGCAGCAGGTAGATTGCTCATATGATATCTCTATGTCTGATTAGGGCTTTTACAAGCGTGTTTTCGGTTGTCCATCGCTGATCCATCGAGTGATGCCATTGCGCATATTATACACTGGGGTAATACCCATTTCCTTAACCAGATGGCACGCCAGCGTGCTGGTGCGGCAGATCAGTTTCCATATCTTCGATCACCACGTCAGGTAAGTGGGTGAGTACCACCTGAAGATGGAAGAATTTGTCCGCACCACCGCGTGGCCCATTGATATTTGACAGCCGCACGATTACACACTGGATATGGTCGTCTCTGGCACTCAGGGCAAAGCCCAGGTGCCTTTCAATATGGCCGCGTAAGGCATTCGTCAGGGGGAAATTACGCGCTTGAATATCGAGCTGCATCGCTGTCTCCGGTGTTTTAGTCTGGTGGGCGAAGACTAGAGTAGACTGATTCTAAACTAAGAAAAAGTCGATTATTATTACTATAGGGTACTTTGGGTTCAAAACTGCCAGATCAAGGCAGGAAACGCATGTAATAGCTAGCTATTGCGAAGGTTCTTAACGCAGAGATGGCGGATTTTGGATTCAAGATGATTGTTCATGAATTAATAGAGGGTGCCCTATAATGTTCGTATTTAACGAAGTCAGCGCAGGGCGATGATTAACTATAAACACCTTCATTATTTCTGGGTGGTGGCCAAGGCTGGCAACATTGCCCGCACAGCGAGCGCCTGCATCTGACGCCCCAGACCATCACTCGAGAACCCCCTCAATGCTCACAACTTTGGATGAATATAGTGTTTATTTTTCTATTCGTACACAAAAATATCCAGCAACAGATAAGCAACGAGAATAATCGAAATCCAGAACACCATACTGCCCGTCGGCCAGCTTTCAGAGAGATGGTATTTGGCAATGGAGGATTGAGAAAATGCGTTACGAATACTGTGCATGGGAGCAAGCGCCACCATTATCGCAGACTCTTTTGCATTACGAAGAAAAATCAAGCCACGATGAACGCCCGCTGGCAGAAATTTGCGATAGATCCACTCTGCATCCAGATTTATAGCGCGTAATTCTGGTGGATATATTCCTTGTTTATTCAACCAGACAAATGCCAACGCGGAGAAGAAGAGTAATTGCAACTGGGCAAGCACATGAGTTGTATCGTATGGCCAGTAGTCTACTTCCCAGGGTAACAGTGAATATAGGTATTGTGGTTGAGTGCCGATAAATATGCACAGCGTAGCGGCCAGCCCCATGGCAACTAACATATTGGTGGGTGCTTCTTTAGGCCGGAGACCCGAATCATGTGCAAAGAATGCGAAGTACGGGATCTTGATTCCTGCATGGTGGAACACCCCGGCTGAGGCAAATAACATCAATAGCCACAGATAATCATAACCTTCAAGCATCAAAGCCGACATGACCATGGATTTACTGACGAAGCCACTGAACAGTGGAAACGCAGAAATCGATAAGGCACCGACAATACAGAATACGGTGGTTTTGGGCATAGATTTATAAAGCCCACCCAGGTTTGAGCCATTAGTATGACCCACGCGATAGAGTACGGCGCCCATGGTCATAAACAGCAAGCCTTTAAAAATTACATCGCTAAACGCATGGGCGATTGCACCATTCATCGCCAGTGCAGTTCCGATGCCAATGCCGGCCACCATAAATCCAACCTGGTTTATCAAACTGTAGGCCAGCACTTTTCG